>JAFGGY010000196.1 GCA_016930365.1 Prolixibacteraceae bacterium
TCACAACAATATTAAATTAACCCAATCAGTTTCATCTAAAAAAAACTAAATCATTGGATGAAATACTAACTTCTGCAAACTAACGATTCGTCTAATTTTAATATTTTCAAAGGTGACTCATGTAACTCGCTTTAGTCATAGGCGGTTGTGATTAAAGCCGCTAACCATGCTCGTTTCAATGTTTTGAAGGGCTGGTTGTTCCATTTTTGGGGTGTTAGGGGTGAAGCAACAATATTAAAATCATAAATACATATTAATTTTCACAAAAACGGATTAACCAGTGCCTGATATATATAATAGCCTATCTCTTTTCTGTATCTGAATTGTTGTAGTCCTTATTTTTGCGGCTCTTACGTCCCTTCTTTTTGTTCTTCCTTTTAGGTGAAAATGTTCTTCCTTCGGAGGTGAGGTTTTTGCCAAACATATTGCCACTTTCGCTTTCTGTAGATGATAGTTCGCCTGTTAATTCCGCCAAATCGGGTTTTGTGCCCCGTTTGTTGAGGTTGATAATTTCCTTAACTTTTTCAACGCTAAGCACAAAGTTGGTGCGGGTTTTTTCTTTTTCAACGCTGTACCAAATTTGTTTTTTCAGAATATCGATTTTAAAATGCGTTGCATTGCCTGCACTGGTTTCCAGCACAAGCAGTTCTGGCGGGAAATCTTTTTGCGCTTCCAGGTAACTATCAAGTTCGTACATCAGGCAGCATTTAAGTTTGCCACAGTGCCCGGTGAGTTTTTCGGCGTTTGGCGATAACCCCTGCCGGGTGGCCATGTGTGCATTGATGCTCGAAAAATCGGTGCGCCAGCTTGAGCAGCACAATTCCCGCCCGCATGAGCCAATGCCACCAATCATTGCAGCCTCTTGGCGGGCACCAATTTGTTTCATCTCAACTTTGATGTTAAACTCATAGGCATATTGTTTTATTAGCTCCCTAAAATCAACACGCTTGTCGGCTATGTAGTAGAAAATCGCTTTTTGGCCGTCGCCCCTGAATTCTACTTCGCCAATTTTCATGTCAAGTCCAAGCCCGTTGGCAATCTGGCGGGCACGTATCATCACCGGCTTTTCACGTTTTCGTGCTTCTTTCCATCGTTCAATATCACGCTCTCGTGCTTTACGGTATATTTCAAACCAACGGTGGCGGTCTTTGTTTTTTACTTTCAAATTGAACTGTTTCTCGGCTAATTTTCCGGTCATGCTCACAATTCCGACATCGTGGCCCCCGTTTGCTGCAACCACGACGGTATCGCCCCGCTTTATATCAATTTGTTCTGAATTTCTGAAATAATCTTTGTGCGTCCCCTTAAATCTTACTTCAACTATATTTGAAAGGTGCGATGTGTCGGGTATATCATTTAACCAATCGTAACTCGTGAGCATATCTGTCCGGTTATCAATGGTATCGGTGTTATATTGGCATCCTGTGCAACTCATGATTGTTTGTTTTAATGCTTCTTGTTTGTATTTGAGTTATCTGGTTTTTTACATGGGCTTTTTTGCAATGGTAACGATTTTTAACTAAAAAAGACAAACAAATCTTTTATTTTCTTGTTTGAATGAGTGGAAAATAATTGGGGTTTTCCCGGAAAATCTGGATTTGAAATGGGTAACCTTAAATAAACAAATCATGTACTTGGAAAAATTTAATGCGGTAGCTACCATACAGGAAAAAAAGCAGATTTTAAACGATTACTACACAGCATTTTTAAGCCGGCGTTTAAGTTTGTTGGGCAGGCGTGAGGTTCACAACGGACGTGCTCATTTTGGAATATTTGGCGATGGGAAAGAAGTTACACAGGTAGCCATGGCTCGTACTTTCCGCAAAGGCGACTGGCGCTCGGGGTATTATCGCGACCAGACTTTCATGTTGGCACTTGGTTTGATGCAGCCTGAAGAGTTTTTTGCCATGATATACGGCGATACCGATGTGGAGTTAAACCCATCAACCGGCGGTCGTAACTTCAACAACCATTTTACAACATCGAACATAAGTGCCGACGGGAAAATTGAAAATCTTGCAAAGCAATACAATTCAGCTTCCGATATTTCATCAACAGGCGGGCAAATGCCGCGCTTATTGGGCCTGGCACAAGCATCAAAAATGGCACGCCTCGATTCGAAGTTGAAAAAAGCCAATGCTTCGAATGTTACCGGTAACGAAGTTGCTTTTGGTACCATTGGCGATGCCAGTACATCCGAAGGTTTGTTTTTTGAAACGATAAATGCAGCCGCTGTTATGCAGGTCCCGCTTGCCGTTACGGTTTACGACGATGGTTACGGAATTAGTGTGCCCATTGAACTGCAAACAGCAAAATCGAGCATTTCAAAAGCACTGAAAGGCTTTGAACAGAATGCCGGTGATAAGGGCATCCGTATTTATAAAAGTCGTGGTTGGGATTACCCTGCACTTGTGAAAATGTTTGAAAAAGGTATTGCTGAATGCCGTGAAGAACATGTGCCCGTGGTATTTCATGTTTACGAACTTAACCAGCCAACAGGTCATTCAACTTCAGGCTCGCACGAACGGTATAAAAGTGCTGAACGGCTTGAGTGGGAAAAAGAATACGATGGGATTGCAAAGTTCAGGCAATGGCTTGTTGAATCGGAAATTGCCACCGAAAACGAAATTGCTGAAATTGAAATCGGAGCTGAAAAACGTGCCAAAAAAGCCCGCGATAATGCATGGAAAAATTACACCTCATCATTTGAAAATGAGTCAAAAGAGTTGCGGCGTATCGTTCAGCATATCGACCGTGAATTGAAAACCGGGCAACCATTCGTTGCCGAACTTGATGAGGTGGGGCAGAAGGTATTTCCAACACGCAGGGCTTTTCTGAGTTTTGCGAAACGGACCTGGTATTCGGTGCGTAAGCAAAATGAAGTGAATGAACTTTCTGGTCAACTCAAAGAATGGATTGACTTGTTTGAATCTAAAAGCGCGGGATTTTATAACCAGCAACTGTATCGTGAAGGTCCCGATTCGGCTTTAAAAGTTAATTCTGTAGCTACTGAGTATGATGATAAACCTGAAGAACTGACGGGCGCTGAAATTCTAAATGCCAATTTCGATAAGCTTTTTGATAAAAACCCGCTGTTGTTAACTTTTGGTGAAGATACAGGTAAATTGGGAGGGGTTAACCAGGCAATGAAAGGCATGCAGTCGCGTTATGGCGAACAGCGTGTTTTTGATACCGGCATACGCGAAGCAACCATCATAGGTCAGGGGGTTGGCCTTGCCATGCGGGGTTTTCGCCCAATTGCCGAAATACAATACCTCGATTACCTGATATATGCATTGTCACCCCTGAGCGACGACCTTGCGAGCCTGCAATACCGCACCATGGGCAAGCAGGCAGCACCCTTGATTGTACGTACGCGCGGACATCAATTGCAGGGCATATGGCACGCCGGTTCGCCCATGCAAATGTTGCTGGGCTCGTTGCGGGGCATGTATCTGTGTGTTCCCCGCAATATGACCCAGGCTGCCGGTTTTTATAATACACTGCTGCAGGCTAACGACCCGGCATTGGTTATTGAACCACTGAAAGCTTACAACGTAAAAGAAAAAATGCCGGCAAACCCCGGTGAATACCGTGTTCCTATTGGTGTACCCGAAATATTGGAAGAAGGCAGCGACATCACCATTGTGAGCTATGGCTGGAATGTGCACCATGTACAAAAAGCAGCATGGTTGCTTGCAGAACATGGTATTTCGGCTGAAGTAATTGACGTGCAAACGCTGATGCCCTTCGATGTGGAACATGTTATCCTTCAATCGGTGAAAAAGACCAATAAAGTGCTGTTTACCGACGAAGATGTGCCCGGGGGTGGGACAGCTTACATGTTGCAAAAAGCCATGGACGAACAAAAAATATTCAATTATTTAGATACGGCGCCACGTACGTTGCCGGCCATGGAACACCGCCCGGCATATGGGATTGATGGCGAGTATTTTTCGAAACCCAACGTTGAACGCATTTTTGAAACGGTGTATGCAATGATGCACGAGACCGATACAAGCCGGTTCCCAAATTATTAAGGGTGTGTAATAAATTAAGTTCTCTAATTAAAATTTCTAAGTATCCTACATTCTACAGTTTGTGAAATTCTTTTGGTGGTCTTTTCTATTACAATAGTTCGTTAATGATTTTTAACGTGCTGACGATGAGTTGTTTATGTTCCGATGATGTATTTGTTTAAAGTTCAGATATTTAGCATGTTACAAACAAGTCTATTGTCTCACGTCTAAAATCTCACGATTTATTGCTATTACACACCCTAAACCAAAAATTCAAGGAAGTTATCTTTGCTGATAACTTTAAATAAAGCATCGGGATATGCATTGATAAATGCTTTGGGGGCTCTTGCGTTGGGTTTATTCCATTTAAACTCGTATGCAAACAAGTTTCCATCACGCTCTTCTATCAGGTCGATTTCTTGCCGGTCGTAAGTGCGCCAGAAAAAATCGTTGGAGTAGATGCGTTTGTAGGCTTTGGTTTTTATTCTTTCCATAAATAGAAAGTTCTCCCAAAGCATGCCTGTGTCGTTTCTTGTATTTAAGGCATTAAAATTGTTAATTAAAGCATTTCTTATTCCGTTATCCCAAAAATAGTAGCGACTTGTTTTGGTGATTTCTTTTCTCAAATTTCGCGAGAATCCACCTACTTTTTTTATAATGAATGTTTTTTCAAGCAAATCAAGGAGACGCTCAACACTGTGTTTTGAAATACCAAGGTTGTTGCTTAATTCATTTATAGAAACTTCGTGGCCAATTTGGTACGCCAGCAGACGTAAAAGGTCGGTCAGTTTTGATGGGTTTTTAATATTGTCAAGTTCAAGAATATCTTTAAAAAGATAGGAATTTCTAATGGTTGTTAAATATTCTTTTTTATCGTCAACTCCCAAATTGGTTAGAACTTCCGGGTATGAACCGTATATTAATAGAGATTCAAGTTTTTGGATAACGTCCATTCCTCCGAACTGGTCGTGTAGTTCCATTACCGATATTGGGTATAATGTTCGTGTTATTTGTCTCCCGGTTAAGGGCTCACCTGTTTTATTGAATAAATCAAACGATGAAGACCCTGAAGCAATAATGGTTATATCTGGAAAGCTGTCAATGAGTAGTTTTAATCCGTGTCCGATGTTTGGTATGCGTTGAGCCTCATCGATAAATATGAGCTGGTAATTACCAAATGCCATTTCAAGTTGGGATAAACGTTGGGATGATAAAAGTTCGCTAATTTCTACATTATCACCTGTGCCTGTAAATATCCTGCCTGAATAATTACTGATAATTTTTTTGATGAGTTCTGTTTTCCCAACTCTTCGGGGGCCGTACAGCAACGATACTTTTCCTTTCTTTAGAAAACCATGATGGCTGCTTTCTAAATATCTTTTATACCATTGATTATCCATGACATGTAAGTTTTTTTAATCATGTAAAGATAGGTAAAATAGATGAGAAAATCTAAATTCACGTAAATATAGCGGTTGAAAAATCTAAATTTAGCTAAATTTGGCTGATTGAACGTCTAAATTTACGTTAATATGGCTGAAATCTTTATTTGCGAGTCCAAATCTGCCCCCTGTAAAAAAGTGCATAAGTACATGAGTTCCTAAGTGCCTAAGTCTGCTTCGATGAACGTTCTAACTACAGAAAAATTAAAGGCCAAAGGCCCGCTAGCAATAGCGTAGGTGGAGCCCTACTTCGATTCAATGCCGTTAGGCATGGTTTAATATTGTAGCCTATGGTTTTAACCATAGAAAATGCGTACGAGATGTGTTGGAATGCCGTAGGCATGGCACATATAATAAATTATAAAACCACAACCACCAATATAAATTGGTAACCGTGGCTTGAAATCTTAAATGCGCTTGCCTTGATTCAACGGGGTAAACCTGAAACTTTTTTCACTAAAAAAACTACCTTTGCGGCAAAGCAGGCCGTTCTGTCGCTGTGGCCTTGTGCCACAGAGGAAAGTCCGGGCAACATAGGGCATCCCGCTCATGAAAGGTGAGGTATCCGTGAGGGTATGGTAGCAGAGAAGAGAATGACTGCCCGCCTTTGCCGAGGCTTCGGTGGGTTAAACCCGCCTTCTCCAAGGCTTTGGCGGGTAAAGGTGAGAAGGTGGGGTAAGGGCCCACCAGTTCTGGTGGCAACACCAGGAGCTGTCTGCCCCGGGAGTTGCAAGACCAAATATATCCTGAGAGCTTCGGCATACGGCTGCTCGCTGTATTTTTCCGGCTTGCCCGGAATGCTCAGGAGGGGTAGGTTGCGAAGATAAATGACAGAAAACGGCCATAGTCATTGACTACGGCCGTTACAGAACCCGGCTTACAGGCCTGCTTTTTTTATGCAATATTGCGTTGTTTTTTAATTTCGGAATAGGCTTCTTGTACTTTCTTGAATTTTTCGTTGGCTGCATTTTGAAAATCCTCACCAAGGTAGCTCACTTTATCCGGATGATATTTCATAGCCATTCGCCGATAAGCTTTTTTTACTTCATCGTCGCTTGCAGTAGGTTCAATTTCTAAAATTTTATATGCAGCATCGGTGTTTTTAATAAACATCGATTTTATCGACTCGTAGTCTTTGGTATTAATTCCCAGTTGTATGCCAATGTGTTCAATTAGCTGTAATTCTTTCTCGTGTATATGGCCGTCGGCTTGCGCAATGCCAAACATGAAATGCATAAGCTGCAAACGCGACGAGTAGTCCATGTTATGTCGAATCTGCTGGCATACATCGGTTACCGGTATATTTTGTTTTAGCAAATCTTGTAGTAATTTTATGGCTTCGGCAGCCGAGGGAGCACCAAAGTTGCGTACAAAGAAATCTTTCACATAGTTTAGTTCCGATTTCAGGGTCTTGCCGTCAGCCTTCATCATTGCGGCTACTAAAACAAGCAGACTGGTTACATAACCACCGGTTGTTGGCCGGTGTGGTCTTCCGTAAGGATGTCCGCTACTGTATGGATTTGACCCTACGCGAGAGACATTGGTGTTTTTATCAAAAGCTGACCCAATTACAAATCCTAATATCGCTCCAATGGGGCCGGCGGCATAAGCTCCGAGTCCGGCTCCGATCCATTTTCCAAATTTTGCCATTATTGTGTTATTTTTTTATGTATTTCTATAATTTGCGGCACAATCAATTGACCTGTGCCGGTGTAAATTACAAAATCCGATTTTTCAATCTTTAGTTTGTCTGGTAATTGCGATTCGATTCGTTGCATTACTTCTTCACGACGAATTGCATCGCGGTTGATAATTCGTTCAATTCGCTCATCGATGGGGGCACTTACGGTAATAATCCGGTCGAAGTTTTTTTCCTGTTGGTTTTCGAAAATTATAGCTGCCTCCTGGATTACGTAAGGCGACGTTTGTTTATTTGCCCAACAGTTGAATTTGTTTCTCACAGCCGGATGAACGATTTCGTTTACTTGTTGGCGTGCAATTTTATCGTTAAAAATGATATTTGCCAGTTTTTTTCGGTTAATATCACCATTGGGAAGGTAGATGTCGTTTCCTAGCAGGTTGATGAGTTTTTCGATTATATCGGAATCCGTTAGTTGAATTTTTCGGGCTTCAATATCGGCTATAAAAACCGGTATTCCCAGTTTTGAGAATATACGCCCTACATACGATTTCCCGGCACCAATGCCACCGGTTAGACCAATTTTCAACATGTTTATTGGTTTTCGATAATGAATTCAACTTCTTGAGGTGAGATACTCAGCGATTTGATATGCGACGGCTGGTTTAAGAGCTTTATTGGCAGCCTTTTGGTGTCGGGTTTGATATCGGTATAATCAACGGCTAACGAAAAGGCCGATGCATTCATGCCGGCGAATTTATCGAAGGCAACAATGCAGGTAATGCTTACAAATCCCGGAAAAGTTACCAGGTTTAGGCTATCGGGTACGTTTAGCTTCTGTATTCTTATTTTGCTGGTGTATTCGGTATAAAGCGAAACGGGAATTTCAAGTTCAACGCGTTTGTCTGATAAGCTTACGCCTGGTATATCAATTAACGAAATGCTTTGCTTAACGGTGGTGTTCAGATTTTTAAACCGAATGCTTTTGGTTTCAACATATTCGATGGTGTCAATAAGGCTTTCGGGACCCGAAATTTCGATAAATTCAGGTGTTGAGCGTATTGAATCGGACAAGAAGTACTGGTTTTCGAAATCAAGTTCAACCCGGGCATATACGGGAACTTGACTTGTAACAATATCGTCGAATTCGAAATACAACGTATCGGGAGAAATCTCAAGAATATTAATCTCAGAGCTTACTTGTTTCGAAAAATGTGACAGGTATCGGTTGCTCGCAATTTTGTAGGTGTTCAGCCCTTCGCTCAACGATTTTTGATTGGTAAACGAAGCAAAATTGAAGTTTATGGGGTTAATGGTGAGGTTTATTTTGTGGCGGAGCAGGGTGTACCCATAGGCATCCATTTTAACTTTTATCGATGTGGGTGGGGTTTTAACAAGAGCTTTGTTTTCAGGCATGTTGGTATATTGAATGGGCATCGAAACCGTTGTTTCGTATCGTTTGCCCAGGGCATTCGAAAACCATAATGCTGTAGCTATCAGCAAGCAAATTAAAAAGATAATCGGACGGTTATCTTTTTTTAAGTTTAGGTTTAAGATGTAGTCTCTTGTATTGTAATATAGGTTCTTCAGCACGATTGCTCTGTTATTTTGTGGCTAAAGGTAATAAAATGAAAACAGAGTTGTAAAGGTTTGTTTAAGAAAAGAGGTAGAGATAAAGGATAAAAAAAAGAAGGGATTGTCCCTTCTTCTTTTTATTTTTGAGTTTGTTGTAAATCAGTCGGGTCTTTAATGATGCTGTTTTTATCAACGGTAATTTTTGTGTTTTCATCAACCTGCAAAACAACTGAAGTATCTTTTACGCTGCTGATTTTACCATAAATTCCACCGGTGGTAATAACTTTATCGCCTTTTTGAATTGATTCGCGGAATTTACGCAGTTCTTTTTGACGTTTTGCCTGTGGGCGAATCATAAAAAACCAGAAAATAACGAGTACCAGAATGAGTGGTAAAAACATACTCAGTGGGTTTGATTCTGTCCCTTCGGCTGGTTGTGTCATTAAAATGTAATTGAAATAGTTCATCTTTTTATCCCTTTTTAATTATTATCTGTTTGTTGTTGTGTGCTTTGTTGTTCAAATAGTTCGTTGCTTTTTTTTAAGTTGCTGACCTTGAGTTGTTTGTGTTCTGTTATGTTTGGTTATGTAAATTACTGATATTTAATTTGTTACAAGCATAGTCTCATGTCTCATGTCTAAAATCTAACGTACTATTGTTGTTTAAAAAGCTGTTCAAAATTATGTAAATATTATGGAACGACAAATTTTGTTTGCTTACTTTGTTCGTTTTGTGTTGCTTTTTGTTTCTTCAATAAGGCCACGACCGGTTTTTACGATTTTTCCTTCTTCTTTGAGCGATTTCTGAATTTTATCGAGAATTCCGTTGATAAAAGTACGGCTTTTATTGGTGCTGTAGTAACGAGCCAGGTCGATGTACTCGTTGAGCGATACCTTGGTTGGAACAGATGTAAAATTTATAAACTCGCAAATAGCCATCTCCATTATTAAAACATCAATAAAGGCAACACGCTCAATTTCCCAGTTTTTCAAATGTGTTTTTATAATCGTACGGTATTCTTCGGTATTTACAATGCATTTCCGAATAAGTTGTTTGGTGAAATCTTCGTCTTCGGGGTCTTTAAAAAGTGGCATTAAGCTTTTAAAATCGGGCGAGCTTGCTTTAAATCGACTTAATGTTCTTATAATCATGCTGATTACGAATTCCACATCGTCGTTCCAGTAAATGCTTTGTTCTTCGAGTAATTGATACAAATCGTCGGATTGAGCCACAATTTCGGCATAAAAATAATCAATAAGTTCCCGGTCTTCGGCTGTTGTGTTTTCGCTATTCGACATGTATTTAGCGTAAAACTCCGACTCGACAAGCTCGGTGTATATTTTTTTGATAAATTTTGGATGTTCAATCCAGCCCAGTTTTTTCGATTCGAGATAATCCTGTAGGGCAATGTTTTGCGACAAACTGATAATAACCCCGTTTTTCAAAAATTTTGTATTGGGGTTTAAGTCTTCTGCACTGGGAATGTTTTTCTTTTTTCGAATTTCGGTTAATTCGCTTGCATGCTTATGTACTTCGACTAAAAGCTGAAGAAGCAGATGATACAAGTCGTACGTTCGTTTAATACTGTGAAATAACTCTTTTTCGGCCTGGTTAATGGTTTGGTCTGGCGATGTATGAAAAGCATACAACGACTGCATTACCTTAATTCTGATGATTCTTCTGCTGATCATTGTTAAAGAA
>JAFGGY010000197.1 GCA_016930365.1 Prolixibacteraceae bacterium
ACCATTTCGGCAATACGTGGCGAACTAACCGGATGTATCGAATCAATGGCTTTGGTGTATATGGCTTCTCCAATTTTTAAACCGTCGGGGGTCATGGCTCCCAAAACTTTTGGAGTATTACGGGTATGAAAATTTTTGTTGCCCGGATCAACACGCTCGGGGCTGTATGCCAGCCAAAAATCGTCGCCATGTTTTAAGCCGCTTTCTCTTTCAATAATAGGAAGCATAAACGATTCGGTAGTAGTGGGGTAAGTGGTGCTTTCGAGACTGATAAACGTTCCGGCTTTCATGTGCTTACCTATTTCGATGCATGCGCTTTCGATATAACTCATATCGGGCTTTTTGAATACGTCGAGTGGCGTAGGCACACAAATCAATAGGGCATCGCACTCTTTTATGCGCGAAAAGTCGCTGGTAGCACTTAGTTTAATGCTATCAACAACTTCGCGTAATACCGCATCGCGTATGTCTTCGATGTAATTTGTGCCATGATTTATTTTATCTACTTTTTCTTCGTTTTTGTCGAAGCCTATTACCGTTACTCCTGCCTCAGCAAAGCTTACAGCCAGCGGCAGGCCAACATAACCAAGGCCAATTATGCCTACAATTTCGTTGTTGTTGTTTATTTTCGAAATGATGTTTTCTGTGTTATTCATGTTGTTTTTATTTATGGTCAAGAAATTCGATAATTGGTTTGAGACTGTTGATTGTAAATCGTTTATTTTCAATAATACTATGACAGTGTGTTTTTCAACATGCTAATATTCAGATTATTATAAATAAATCTATTGTCTCCTGTCTAAAATCAATGGTTCTATTGCTTATTGCAAGCAACAAATATAGAAAATGAACGGCAATTATGTGGAAACATTTCCGCGATAATCGGTATCATTTCTGCTTCAATTTGTATATTTCGGCTTTATTAATCGAAAGCGGGTTGTTTAATGATGGAGTGGTATAATTTGCAAAAGTGTCGAACTTTTGTCGTTTTTATTTTTTTTGTACTTGTATCGAGCTCAGGTATAGCACAATATTTTAACAATGGTCAAGAGCGATTCGGTATTCAATGGAAAAAAATTGAAACGGGAAATTTTGAGGTAATATACCCCGAAGCATTTGAAAATAAAGCCTTCGAAGTGGCAAATATTCTTGAGCAATCGTACCGGGCTACGTCAAAATCGCTTCATCGAATTCCCAAAAAGGTTTCGGTTGTATTGCATACCGAAACAGTAAAATCGAATGCTTTTCTGGGCTGGGCTCCCAGTCGTATCGAAATGTATACCACACCTCATCAGGAAATTTATGCCCAGGATTGGCTTGAACAATTGGCTATACACGAATATCGGCACATGGTTCAGCTCAATAAGCTCGAATCGGAAATGCCCAAATTGCTTCGCTGGATTTTTGGCGAACATGCTGCCGCTTTGTTAACAGCCGCCTACCTTCCTTTTTGGTTTATCGAAGGCGATGCTGTTTCAACCGAGACAGCCTTGAGCTCCAGTGGCAGAGGTCGCTATCCCGATTTTCACCGCGAATCCAAAGCTTTAATGGTCGAAAATGGAAGGTATTCGTACGATAAAGCCTACCTGGGGTCGTATAAGCATTTTGTTCCAAATTATTACAAGTTGGGCTATTTTATGGTGGGGCAATCACGTTTGCAATTTGGAAAAGATTTGTGGAGCAATGTTTTATCAACCGTAGCCCGAAAACCATTGTCGTTTAATGCTTTCGACCGTGGACTGAAAACGGAGATCGGGATGAATAAGATACAATTGTATAATACGGTTTTTTTGGGTTTGGAAAAACGATGGAAACAAGCTGACAAACAATTTGATGTAAGTTTTTTCGATACAATAAACTGCCATTCAGATACATATGTGAATTATCGCTATGTGCAACAAATCAGCGATTCGGCTTATGTAGCTTATCGTACATCGTTGGACGATGTGCCACGTTTTGTGTTGATTACAAAACATGGAAAAGAAAAAGTGTTGTACACGCCCGGAATCTTGTTTAAAGCCTCAGCATCGGCACGAAACCAGTTTATTGTATGGACCGAGCATAAGCCAAATTTACGTTGGGAGCATACCGATAAAACATTGTTGCGAATTTTTAATTACGAAAGAAGAAAATTATTCGAATATCATTTTCATTCCAAAATATTTGCACCTGTACTGTCGCCCGACCAAAAAACGATTGCTGCTATCGAAGCTGATAATCGCTATCGTTTTTTCATCGTTTTAATTAATGCCGAAACCGGTGAAATTATACATCGTGTCGAAACACCCGGTAATGCTTACCCAATGACTCCCACCTGGGCCGACGATGGTTCGTCGCTTTTCATGATATTGCTTCAAAATAACCAGAAAACCCTGGCTCAGTATTTACCTAAAGGTGAAATATTTAGCAATATTCTGCCTCATTGTAACTGGGAGATTTCAGATCCTGTTGTTCATAAAGGCTTGGTATATTTTGTAGGAGCTGATAATGAAACCGATCAGCTCTTTGCCTTTGATATGGAGAAAAAGCAGTTGTACAAAACCATTACGACCCGGTTTGGGCTCGATGCTCCTTCATTATTTCATAATAAACTCACCTTTAGCTTTTATACTGCCAACGGCTTTAAGGTGGGGAGCGTTGTAACCGATTCGCTTCGATTTACACCTGTGAAAACCGATAGCATCAAAAATCATTTTCCAATTGCCAATGCTCTGGCTGAGCAAGAAAACGAGCTGCTAAAATTTTCGCCATACAAAAACAATGGCTATGTTGCCGAAAAATACAGACAACTTCCTAATTTAATAAATATACATAGCTGGGCTCCGGTGGCTATCGACCCGTATCGGTATAGGGTGCACCCCGGCATCTCGTTCTTTAGCCAAAATATGCTTAGTACCAGCGAAATAGTTGGCGGATATCGTTATAAAACCGATACCAAACAGGGTGAATTTTATTTGAACTTTAGATATATGGGCTGGTTTCCGGTGTTCAATTTTGAAATTACTAACGGAAACCGCGAATCGTCGTATCGGCAAATAAACCAATACATAAATAACTTTGGGCAAACGGTTCGAACAGATACGGTTAAGCAATATTTTAACTGGAATCATACGGCTTTGTCAGCTCAAATGTCTGTTCCGCTTAATTTTAGTAAAGGAAGATACTACAGGTTGGTTCGTCCCAGGTTCAATTATTGGCTAAACAATATGGCGAATATGAAGAATCAACCCGATAAGTATCCGCTTGGTGTTTACCACGCTTTTGATACCGGTATTTATGCCTACCATATAATGAGATCGTCGAAACAGGATTTGTTGCCTAATTTTGGAATATTAGCCGATATTTCATTTCAGAAAACCTTGCCCGGAGCAATTGATCTTGGGGCTTTATTCGCTGCTACGGGATGGCTTTATCTGCCCGGTGTGATGCCCAATCATGGCTTATCGGTATATGCCGGTTACCAGCAAAAACAGAATGGACAGTTTTCGTTTGCCGATCGGGTACGATATCCGCGCGGGCATCAATCGATATTAAATAATCAGTTAACAACCATGGCATTTGATTACCATTTACCGCTTTGGTATCCCGATATAAACCTCGGACGCTGGCTGTATTTTAAAAGGTTTAAAACGACGTTGTTTTACGATTGGGCTGAATTTACAGGCATTTCGAACGATGGGCAAAATTATTACTTATACAAAGGCCAAATGCAGTCGGCTGGTTTTGAGCTTAGTTCCGATTTGCATGCTTTGCGCTTCATTGCACCGCTCGAAATTGGCTTTCGATATGCTTACCTTTTTGATAATCAGGCATACAATTACAAGGTGGATTTTCTGTTTAATATTTCGTTTTCATTTTGAAGTTTATTGAAGATGTTGCCAGTTGCCATCAAAAATAATTTCGTTTAAAGGTTTTCTGATTCTTTCTTTTCCTACTGGCACTCTGCTTCTTTCATCAAGAGAATCCTGGCTGCCTTCGTATCCTGCAACAAACATCACTACGGGTTCAATGTTTGAAGGAATTGCAAAATTAGAGCGTAATACATCGGCATCAAAACCGGTCATCTGTCGCATGTGCAATCCCATTTCGCCTGCCTGCGAGACCATATTCCCAACCGATAGTCCTAATTGGTAACCGGCATTTCGAATGGGGGCATTTTTTTCGTTGTCGTAGGTTTTGACCAATCCGGCTACAAGTAATGGGGCATGTTGCACCCACTGTTTGTTGAAATCGATTAAACTGTTGAACATTTTGTCCCATCGTTCTTGCATGTCGGGCGTTGCATATAGAAATCGCCAAGGTTGCCCATTGTATGCCGACGATGCCCAACGGGCTGCTTCAAATAACTGATAGATTTGTATTTCGCTAAGCTTTTTATCGGTATAAGCTCTTGGGCTGTATCGTTCCCTGATTTTTTTATTAATACTTGTGTTTTCCATATTTGAAATTTTATAAAGTAAGCTAACAAATGTGCTCTTAAAAGGTTTTTTCTCTGCATAAATTTAACTCGCTGAGATTTCAATATTTGAAAATAACTTTGTTGTTCCCTGTAAAAATTAATTTCTCGCTGAAGAGGGTTGTATTAACCAATTTTTTTAACTGTATTCATTTTTCAAATCAGATTTAGCTCAATTCATTATTTTCTATTGTTCGGATAGAAAGTTACCATTTGCAAAAAAAACGTACAACATTTGTAAATAGGAGAGGATTTAACCCTGAAGTTACAAAAGTAACCAGAACAAAGAGCAAGATTAACTTCCGCAATTCACAATATTGAATTAACAAATATAAACTTAAACCATGCAATTCAACGACATTTGATTGCGTAGAGAATGCTGAGAAAAATTACATCTATACAACTTAATATCAGATAGATAAATCTTTTAAATTAAAGCATAAATATAAGTAGAAGTTTCTTTTTGTAAATTATTGTATTTATTGGTAAATGCCACACAGAAATATAAGCTTAAAAGCCTAATATCCAGAATATAGAACTAATTTATATGAATTGTTTGTTTAGTTTGCGGATAATGCCTTAATTCATTGTTATGTAATACATTGCTCTATAAACAATCAAATTGGATGTATACATTTGTACGCATGCAATAGGTTACATTTGTGTATAGATTTGTGTAAAAAATTATATACATTTGTCCTTATTACATTTTCCAACATTTCATAAATGTAAACCTCTGTTTTTTATGCGCGAACGAATAGTTGAATTCATCGAAAAAGAAGGCATCAGTGCTGCTGAATTTGCCGATAACATTGGAGTACAGCGTTCCAGTGTTTCACATGTTCTCAACGGACGAAACAATCCGGGATTTTCGTTTATTCAGAAGATTTTGGAAACCTATCCGGGCTTAAATTCGAGGTGGCTTATGACCGGAAATGGTTCAATGTATGATGATAGCGTACAAAAGGAAACATCAGCAAAGAATGTATCGAAGCATGCCAATTCGGTACAAACCGATTTGTTTTCAACAGGTGCTTCAGAAAGAAAAATGCATGCTGAAAAAGAAGCAAAAACAACTGAAATGCCCGATTTAACAGCTGTTTCAGCTCCAGAAAAGATTATCAAAAATGCTACAGATGAGCTTCCTAAGCCCAAAAAAGTACTTAAAGTGTTGATATTTTACGACGACCATACCTTTGATGATTTTCGTCCGGCTGAATAATTCTACTATCTTTGCGGCGAATTGATATGTCTTAACAATACGCATGAAAAAACAAGTTAACGACCTTTTGATTACCGACATTCGTCGGTTAAATCACGATAATTTTTTAATAGAATTAAAATCCGAATCTCCGGTAGGTGCTATTCATCCCGGACAGTTTGTAAATGTAAAGGCCGAAAATACACCTTCTGCTTTTTTGCGCAGACCGCTTTCTGTTCACGATATTAACGAAGATGCAAATACCTTTTCGTTGCTGGTTAAGGTCGTAGGCGAAGGAACTAAAAAACTTTCTGAACTTAAGCCTGGAGAAACCCTCAGTGTGGTTTATCCTCTTGGAAATGGCTTTAAAATGCCTTCTAAAGGCGATCGCATTCTGCTGGTTGGCGGTGGCGTTGGTATTGCTCCAATGATGCACATGGCCCGCGAATCGGTTAAAAACGGTGCCGAAGTTCATATTCTTCTTGGTGCACGTTCAATTACTGATCATATTTTACTCGACGAATTTAAACAATTTGGAACGATTCATATAACCACCGACGATGGAACGCTGGGAACAAAGGGATTTGTGGTTAACCATGCCGTTTTATCAGCAAATCAATCGTTCGATCGCATTCATTGTTGCGGCCCTGAACCAATGATGAAGGCTGTTGCGCGTAAAGCAAGGGAAATGAATACCGAATGCGAGGTTTCGCTCGAGAATATGATGGCCTGTGGTTTTGGTGTTTGCTTGTGCTGCGTTACCAAAACCACCGAAGGAAATAAATGTGTTTGTACCGAAGGACCGGTTTTCAATATAAACGATTTAGAATGGCAAATTTAGAAGTTAAAATACACGATCTGATACTGAAAAATCCGGTAATGACAGCTTCCGGAACATTCGGAAACGGTACCGAATTCGACGATTTTTTCGATGTAAATACACTGGGAGGTATATTGCTTAAGGGCACAACCTTGCACCATCGCGAGGGAAATGATTATCCACGAATGGCTGAAACTCCATCGGGGATGCTTAATGCTGTTGGTCTTCAAAATAAGGGCATTGATTATTTTTGTGAACATATTTATCCAAAAGTAAAAGAGTACAGTACAAATGTAATTGTCAATGTAAACGGCTCAACTATAGAAGAATATATCGAACTTGCTGCGCGTGTAAACGAACTGAATCACATCGCAGCTATCGAATTAAATATTTCTTGTCCGAATGTAAAACAGGGCGGAATGGCTTTTGGTACTAGTTGCCCAATGGCCGAACAGGTAACCAAAGCAGTACGAAAAGTATATCATAAAACCTTAATCGTAAAATTATCGCCTAACGTTACCAATATTGCCGAAATAGCCAAAGGAGTTGAAGGCCAGGGAGCCAATGCCGTTTCGCTGATTAACACTTTCCTGGGCATGGCTGTTAATGCCGAAACACGAAAACCAGTTTTATCAACGATAACAGGTGGTTTATCGGGGCCTGCGATAAAACCAATAGCCCTTCGAATGGTTTGGCAGGTTGCCCAGGCAGTCAAAATACCTGTAATCGGAATGGGAGGTATTGCTTCGACATCCGACGCACTTGAATTTATTATTGCCGGTGCTTCGGCTGTTCAAATTGGTACGGCTAATTTTATCGATCCTACCTTATGTGTTAAAATTATTGAAGGGATAAATGATTATTGCGAAAGACATAAAATAAAGTCAATCAGTGAGTTAATTGGCAGTTTACAATTGTAATGCCGCAAAGTTTACATTTGTGTATGATGGTTAAGAAGTGGAAATTTTATTCGATACTTATTTTTATTGTATGTTGTTTGCCAATTTACATGATTAGCACCAGCAGTACAGGCGTGCCTGTGCCTAACGAGCTAATTGAACCGGTAAATCATCGTCTTACGAACGAGTTAAGCGAATTTGAGCATACCCCGTACATCGATCGTCAGATTGAGCGTTTTATGGAACGTTCGGAACTTATGGGGACTTCGGTGGCTGTGGTAAAAAATGAAAAACTTGTTTTTAGCCGTGCGTATGGGTATGCCGATTTCGAAAAAGATATTCCGGCTTCGCCAACTAATATATTTCGTTTGGCCAGTGTTTCAAAATTACTTACCGGTGTAGCCATAATGAAACTAGTCGAGAATGGAAAATTACAGTTAGAGGATAAGGTGTTTGGTGAAAACGCAATTCTCAGCGATTCAACATATGGCCCAATTAAAGACGAAAAGCTTACAGATATTACCATACGTCATTTGCTTGAGCATACAGCAGGCTGGACACAATGGTACGGCGATCCGGCTTTTAATCCATTGGTTATTGCTCAAAAAACCGGTGAAACTCCTCCGGCAACCATCGATACCTACCTGAAATTTGTACATAGTCGTAGTTTGCATTTCCCTCCTGGAACAATGTATAGTTATTCCAATATTGGCTATATGTTTTTAGGCAAAGTTATCGAGCAGCTTACGGGCATGAAATACGAAGACTATGTCCGTTACTATCTTTTGCTGCCTAATGATATATGCGATATTCATCCGGCACGTAATTACTACGAAGATAAATACCCCAACGAAGTACGATACTACGAACAGGATGGTTCATTAAAAATCAGGGGGTTCAATGGCGATACGGCACTTGTAGCCAAGGCATACGGAGGCAATGACATTGAATTGCTCGGTGCAGCTGGTGGCTGGGTTGCTTCGGCTCCCGAACTGGCAAAGTTTCTTACCCTAATCGATGGTAGTAACACAACTCCCGATTGCTTGTCGGCTCAAAGTATTGCCACTATGGTCGAAAATAGCGACCGACCTCTGGGCTGGAAAAGTACAAATCTCGACTATTGGGTGCGTACCGGTAGTTTTGCCGGCACTGTAGCTATGGTTGTCCGCCGTCCCGATGGCATAAGCTGGGTTTTCTTAAGCAACAACAGCAACTGGCAGGGGCCTGATTTCTACGATGAAATAAAAAGTGTTATGAATCGCATTATTCGTAAAGTTGACGACGAATGGCCGGATCATAATCTTTTTAATTATTACGAACCCGAAAGCTTATCTTCGCTTCCATTTTAATCGTCCGAAAAGTGAATCAAAATGTCGCGATATTCATTAAATATCTTCGATTTTGATAAAAATCCACGGTATTGACCATTTTCGGTAACCGGTAAGTTCCAGGCTTTTGTTTTTTGAAATTTCTTCATTACCGAATCCATATTTTCATTCATATCTACAATAGCCGGTGGCGAAATCATTAAGTCGCTTACGTAAGTTGTATCGTAAAGGCCACGGTTAAAAATGATGGGACGAACATTCTCCATTAAAACTACACCTACCAACTTTTGCTCGTTATCGAGTACCGGAAAAATGTTCCGTTTCGAAAGCGGCACTTTGCGTACAAAATCGCGCAGGGTTTCATCGTCTTTAAGCTTAATAAAACCGGTTTCAATAAGCTTTTCGGTATCGAGCATTACCAAAACATTTTTATCCTTGTGGTGGGTGAGAAGTTCGCCTCTTTCGGCCAGCCGTTTGGTGTAAATCGAATGAGGTTCAAAAATCATAATGGTAATATACGAAATGGTCGAAACTAAAATGAGGGGAAGTATCAGGTCGTAGCCACCGGTAATTTCAGCAATAAGAAAAATGGCTGTCATTGGTGCGTGCATAACGCCGGCCATAACTCCCGACATGCCTGCCAGTGCAAAATTGCTTTCGGGCAGGTTAACCGACGAGAACATATTTAAAGTATGAACCAGAAAGTAGCCGGCAAAACTTCCAACAACAAGCGTTGGCGCAAATATACCTCCAACACCCCCGGCTCCGTTTGTGGCGGCCATAGCTACTACTTTGAATATCAAAATGGCAAAAAGAAGCAATACAAAAACAATACTTCCGGGCTCAACCTGGCTGAAAAGCGAGTTTTGAAAAATAGAACCACCTTCGCCATGAAGGATGGTACTTATATAATTGTATCCTTCGCCCCAAACCGAAGGGAACATGAAAATAAGCAAGGTCAGCAAACTTCCGCCAATTAGTAATCGAAGTAGTTGATTCTTTATCTTTTTAAAGTATTTTTCGATATACAGGGTTGCCCGGGTAAAATATACCGACACTAAACCACAAAAAATTCCTAAAAGAATGTAGTACCCAATGTTGTCGATGGTGAAGCTTTGAGCCAGCTTAAATGTTAGCAACACACTATCGCCCATAAAGAAATAGGCTACTGTTGTTGCTGTAACGGCCGAAATCATTAATGGAATAAGCGAAGCCATAGTTAAGTCGAGCATCAATACTTCAAGAGTAAACAATAAACCTGTTAATGGGGCTTTAAATATTCCGGCAATGGCTCCGGCAGCTCCACAACCTACCATTAACGTAATCTGCCGATAGTTCAGTTTAAAAATGCGTGCCAGGTTCGAACCGATTGCCGAGCCGGTATAAACAACTGGTGCCTCAGCGCCTACCGAGCCTCCAAAACTTATAGTAATGGTACTGGCAATCATCGAAGTCCAGGTATTGTGCTTCTTAATAAAACTGTTGCGCTTCGATATCGAATACAATACCTTCGTAACACCATGGCTGATATCATCTTTCACAAAATATTTTACAAAAAAAAGGGTAATGGCAATACCAATAATCGGAAAGAGCAAATACAAAAATGTACCCTTGTCGAGAAAATTGTGGTTGAGTAATTCAATCGAAAAATGAATTAGATTTTTTAAAATGACCGCTGCAAGGCCGCTTACAGCACCTACCAGGGCACTTACAATAAGAATAAAGGTACGTTCGGGTATTCTTCGTACTCGCCAGATATTAAAATGCCTCAAAGAATTGCTTATGCTGAATTTCACTTCAATTTATTTTCAAATGTTTTGATAATAACTGCAAAAGTAGCTTTATTTCTACATTTTAGAAGTTTTTAATCTTGATTTTTTCTTTTTCAAAAAAAGTATAAAAATGTGATTTTTCTTTTCATGTATTCTTTTCAATTGCTAATATTGAACTATGAATTTTTAAACGATGTAAACAATGGAAGAATTAGCAGTAGGAACCAGGGTATCGCATCCGGCCTATGGCCAGGGACTGG
Organism: Prolixibacteraceae bacterium; assembly: GCA_016930365.1. GTDB lineage: Bacteria > Bacteroidota > Bacteroidia > Bacteroidales > Prolixibacteraceae > Roseimarinus. The sequence goes on from JAFGGY010000197.1 coordinate 10,737, forward strand.
TTAGTAAATCGCATTTAACAGTGTATGAAATTTATTTTGAACATGGTGGCAAGGTTGAGCTCACGAAATACAATCCCGATTTAAAAATATTGGAAAAGCCTGACGACGAGCCCCGAACGGGTTTATCGCTGGCCGAAATCGAAGAGGCTATTACTTTTGTGATGGACAAATACCAGGGCATTACGCATATCGCTAAAATTGCCGATAAATGGAAGGGCGGAATGCTGTTAATGAAACCGGCTAACCCCGAACTGCAATCAAAAGAGGTCTCAATGGAAAGTTTTTTTCATAAAATTGTGATGCTGCGCGACCGACTTCGCGTGCTGGAACAAAACATTAACAGTCATCCCAAACTCGACGATGAAGACCGCATTCATCTACAGCAATACATTACCAGGGCTTATGGCAGTCTCACAACTTTTAATGTACTTTTTGCCGATAAAGAGGATTATTTCAAGGGCCAAAAAAAATAAACGTATGACCACTCAGCCTGCCAATCATTATAAATATTGTCCACGCTGTGCTGCGCGTGGTGTTTTCGATGCCCAAAACAAGGCTTTCAAATGTCATAACTGTGGTTTTCATTTCTTTTTAAATTCGTCGGCAGCGGTTACCGCTATTATTTTTAATGAAAAAGGGAAATTGCTGATGGTACGCAGGGGGATAGAACCGCATTACGGAGCGCTCGATTTTCCGGGCGGTTTTGTCGATCCAGGCGAAAGTGCCGAACAAGCTATCTTGCGTGAAATTAAAGAAGAACTAAATCTCGAGCCGGTAAAAGTAAAATACTGGGCCAGTTTTCCGAATGAATATCTGTATTCAGGAACCATAGTCCATACAATCGATTTGGTTTTTTGCTGTAAAGTTGACGATTTTTCAGCAATAAAGCACCTCGACGATGTAATGGGCTTCGAATTTGTTGATGTCTGCTCTGTTGATGTTAAACAATTACCCTTTTTATCGGTTCAAAACATTGTAAATACATTACAAAAACAAAAAAATCTGGCAAATATTTAGTGAAAAATCAATTTTCATTTTTTTTTAAATATTACCGGCAAAAAAAGTTGAATAGAATGACCGTTACTGAAAAAATCGAATTGCTTCGTTCCCAGATGAAAGTTAACAACATACAGGCTTATTTGATTAATGGCTCCGATCCGCACATGAGCGAATATGTTCCCGCACGATGGCAATCGCGCCCCTTCGTATCGGGCTTTACCGGATCGTATGGTTGGCTGGCGATAACTTCCGATAAAGCTGCCTTGTGGACCGATTCGCGTTACTACCTGCAAGCCGGCGAACAGTTAAAAAATACCGGAATTGTTATGATGAAAGCTCGCGAACCCGAAGAAACTACATTGGAGCAATGGGTTAAGGCCGAGCTAAAAGCTGGCGATACCGTGGCTTTTGACGGTACATGCTATGCCGTTTCCGAAGCTCAATCTTTCGAAAGTGAATTCAAAAAGAATATGCTTCAGGTGCTTTCCGACATCGATTTATTGGAAAAAATATGGAAAAATAGGCCAGCACTGCCCAACAACAAAGCATTTTTGCATCCTATAAATTGGGCAGGTTTGTCACGTTCCAAAAAAATAGAACAATTGCGAACCGAAACTCAAAAGATGGGTGCTAACCTGTTGGTGCTTACAGCACTCGACGATATTGGCTGGACTTTCAATATTCGTGGTGCTGATGTTGAATGCAACCCTGTTGTGTTGTCGTTTGCGCTTATTTCAAACCATAAAACCCAACTTTTTGTTCAATCGTCAAAATTTGACGAAAAAGCACTCATGGAACTCAACGAAGATGGAATTGAATTACTTCCTTATGAATCGTTTTATAGCGAATTGCAGCAAATAAAAGAAAAAACGGTCGCAATCGATCCTGCCCGAAGCAATTTTAAGATTCAAAAAATACTCGAAGTCAACAATAAATTGGTTTATGCTACTTCGCCAGCTTCGATTCTCAAATCGCGTAAAAATAAAGCCGAACTTGATGGGATGAAAAAGGCACAAATTGCCGATGGCCTTGCTTTGCTCGATTTTCAAACCTGGCTCGAAGCGAATATTGGTAGCGGAAACCTTACCGAATACGATGTAGCTATGAAACTCGAAGCCTTCCGGTCGAGCAGAGAAGGGTATGTCGGAACCAGTTTTTTCCCTATTGTGGGTTACCTCGACCATGGTGCCATTGTGCATTTTAAGGTTACCGACAAAACAGCAAACAAGCTAAAACCCGAAGGTATCCTACTGTTCGATTCTGGTGGGCAATATCGCTATGGAACAACCGATATTACACGTACCATATCGTTGGGACCGGTTAGTTATAAAATGAAACGTGATTTTACCCAGGTACTTAGGGGAATGATAAACCTTAGCAGCATAAAATTTCCCAAAGGTACGATAGGATGTCATCTCGATGTGCTGGCGCGTGCTGCTTTATGGAACGATGGTAAAAATTACGGACACGGCACTGGGCATGGAGTAGGTGCTTTTATGAATGTTCATGAAGGACCGCAAAGCATTCGTCCCGATTTAAACAATCAGCCTTTAAAAATAGGGCAAATTTTATCGAATGAGCCCGGTATTTACAGAACTGGGGAGTATGGTATCCGAACCGAAAATATGATTCATGTGGTAGAAAATGTAGAAAACGAGTTTGGAATTTTTTACCGTTTCGAAACACTCACTAAATACCCCATCGATACACGGCTTATCGATACCTCTTTGCTTACAAACAACGAATTGGAGTGGATTAACAATTATCATTCGGAGGTTTTCGATACCTTAAGCCCATATGCGAATCAGGAACAGTTGCAGTTATTAAAACGGCTAACAATGCCAATAGCATTCCAAACAACCTAAAACGATGATTGATATTCAGGTTACTGACGATTTTTTGGCAAAATGGGGCGAAATAAAATTGGCTTGCATTGATTGTAATGTCGAGGTGGTTGAATACAGTCAGCCTTTATGGAATCTAATTGATAATACGTGCAACGAAATACAGGGAAACACTAAAATTGAAGATATCTCTCAATTTCCGGCCATATATGCATCGCGTAAAGCATATAAAGCTTTAGGTAAAGATCCCGCTCGCTATCGATTGTCGGCCGAAGCATTGTTAAGGCGTGTGGTGAAAGGCAACCAACTCTACCAGATAAATAACGTGGTCGATTTGGTTAACCTGGCTTCGGTAATGTCGGGTTTTTCAATTGGTGGCTACGATGTTTCTAAAATTTCAGGTGAAGTAAAATTGGGAATTGGTAAACCAGATGAGCCATACAGAGCTATCGGGAGGGGAGAACTCAATATTGAATCGCTACCTGTTTTACGCGATAGCATTGGAGCGTTTGGAACTCCTACGAGCGACTCGGAGCGCACCAGCGTAAATCAAACAACTCATCATTTTTTAATGGTTTATTTCGCTTTTGGCAATCACGATAAATTGGAGTCGGCTGTAAACCATGCCGCAAAATTATTGGAGCAATTTGCCAGTGCTCATAATTTTCATGTGCAAATTTATTAAATCAATCACAAATGAAACAGAAGAACAAGCTTAAACTAGCTTTGGTACAACCCGATACAGCATGGGAAGATGCCGATTTGAATCGCTTTTTACTTACCAATGTGATAGCCGAAATGCCCGACGGCATTGATGTTGTAATTTTGCCTGAGGTTTTTACCAGTGGTTTTACCATGAATGCAGCAAAAGTGGCTGAATCAATGAGTGGTTCTACCATTAAATGGTTGAAAGAAATGGCTGTTGAACGCGACTTTGCCATTTGTGGAAGCCTGGTTATTGCTGAAAATGATGCTTTTTATAACCGTTTTGTATGGGTTGAACCCAGTGGCAAATTGATTAGCTACGATAAAAGACACTTGTTTACCATCGAAAAAGAAACCAAAAGTTATGCACAGGGAGCTTCTTTGACTGTAATTGAATATAAAGGATGGAAAATTTTACCCCAGATTTGTTACGATCTACGGTTTCCGGTATGGAGTAGAAACACACAGGGATACGATTTGATGATAAATGTAGCCAACTGGCCTGCTAAACGTCGTAAAGTGTGGAAAACACTTACAAAAGCCCGTGCTATTGAAAATCAATGCTATGTGGCAGCGGTAAATCGCATTGGAAAAGACGATAACCCGATAGACTATTCGGGCGATTCGATGGTGATCGATTTTAAAGGAAAACCGATTATGAAAGCCGAAAACGACGAAGGTTATTTCATCAAAAGCATTAACAAAGAAAAGCTCGATGCTTTCCGAAAATCATTCAACACCCTTGTTGATGCCGATAAATTTGAATTGTTTACCCAAAAAAAATCACAATAGATTTACAACACATAAATAATTCCGGCATAAATATTCAGGGTTGATATTTTTTTGTGCACTTCAAAATCGCCTATAAGCTGAGTGCTTTCTGATGCTTGCGATGAAGAATAAATAAGGTGTTGGTATGTGCTTTTTGAACGATAAACCGAACCATACAAACGAATCTGCAACTGGTTGTTAAGTTTCATTCGTAAGCCTCCGTCAAACATCAATGGTATGCTGTAATGCTTGTCTTGCACATTTTCCGATATCACTTCTTTTTTGTTTTCTTCATCAATTATTCTAAGATAATGCTGGGGATTCGATGTAACGCTTAGTCCACTGTAAATGCTGCCTTCGATGTATAATTTATTCAAAATTAGCGGATAGTTAACCTTAAGCCCCAACATGGGCGATGTCCATTGCCAGTAACCGTTTTCTGTTCGAACCGAATCGCCAATGGGGTAATAGTCGGCCGTTTTGGTTTTTAGCCAGTTAAAAGCAGCATCTTCGTTAATTGAGGCCTGACCAAAATGCAAGCGTGCCGATAGTGCAACCCGATTGTGCAGGTAATAATCGCCGTCGAAATTCATTGTAAAACCCTGTTGGGCAAAGCCGGCCTCGATGCTTAACGGGTCGGTTTGCTGAAATGTTCCGGTAGCAAAGCCAGCACCAACAGCCATACTCGCATGAAAACGGTTTTCGGCTGTAGCCGTAATATATAAAATCGTAAAAATTGATACAATTAGTAAGTTTCTGAAGTTATTCATCATGAAATGGAAATTTATATACGTGTGTAAAATTAAAATTAAACGTCAAATATACGCCCGTATTGCAGCATTAAAGCAGTATTTTTCTTAGTTTTGACACCATTCATTGCAAAAAGTAGGATTAATTACGAAGTATGGCTTTAAACTATATTTTTATATTCTTTTTTCTGATAGCTTTTATCGTTGCATTGGTAAAACTTGTTTTTTTTCAGGATGTTACTGTTTTTTCTGATATCGTTCAATCGACTTTCGATATGGCAAAAACCGGTTTCGAAATATCGCTGGGGTTAACGGGTGTGCTTACTTTGTGGATGGGTATCATGAAAATAGGAGAGAAGGGGGGAATTGTTAATATTTTGTCGCGAATTATCGGGCCTTTCTTTCAAAAAATATTTCCCGAACTTGGGAAAAATCATCCTGCGTATGGAGCCATCACTATGAATATAGCAGCCAATATGCTAAACCTTGATAATGCAGCAACTCCAATGGGGCTTGAAGCTATGCGCGAAATGCAGGCGTCAAATCCCAAAAAAGATACGGCTTCGAATGCCCAAATTATGTTTTTGGTTCTTAATACTTCGGGGTTAACACTTATCCCGGTATCCATTATGGTTTACCGGGCGCAGTTGGGAGCGGTCAATCCTACAGATGTATTCATCCCTTTACTAATTACTACTTTTTTTTCAACACTTGCCGGTTTAATTGCTGTTGCAATACATCAACGCATTAATCTGATAAATAAAGTGGTTATGAGTTGGTTAGGTGGAATGACAGCCTTTATTGCCGGTATTATTTGGTATTTTTCAACCTTAAATCAAGACCAAATACAGGTTATTTCGAATGTGGCCAGCAGTGTAATTCTTTTTAGTGTGATCGTTGGCTTTATTTTGCTTGCCTTCAGAAAAAAAGTTAATGTTTACGATGCTTTTATCGATGGGGCAACCGGTGGTTTTAAAACCGCAGTTAAAATTATTCCGTACCTGATTGCCATATTGGTAGCAATTGGTGTTTTCAGAGCTTCGGGCGCAATGGATTACATTATTAGAGCCATTGAGTGGACCGTTCGTTCGCTTGGGTTCAACACCGATTTTGTTGAAGCTTTGCCTACTGCATTTATGAAGCCATTGAGCGGTAGCGGTGCCCGGGGAATGATGATTGATGCTATGAATACTCACGGAGCCGATTCGTTTGTTGGCCGTCTGGCATCAACGTTTCAGGGTTCAACCGATACCACTTTTTATGTTTTGGCCGTGTATTTTGGCGCTGTTGGTATTAAAAATACGCGCCATGCTGTTACGTGTGGACTTATAGCCGATTTCGTTGGCATAACCACAGCCATATTCATAGGCTATCTGTTTTACCATTAATAGCTTATTTCGGTTTAATACATTTTTCAATTTGCTTGATAACACGATCGCCCAGGTTCGATTTACGTTCGATATGCGATTTGATTTCCTGCACAAAACTGTTTGTTTCAAAACTTCCACGTACCATTTCAAAATCTTCCTTGCGGGTTTGCGCATCACCATCAACCCCAAAACCGGTCATGGCACTTAATTGAAATTCTTTCTTCGCATCGTTGTACAGCATATTATCAAGACCAACCACACTGTCTCTCCAACGTTCAACCAGCAGAATGATATCTTCGGGAGTGATGTTGTTAATGGTTTTGTTTAATCGTTTTTCGAGCAGTTGTGCCGACCAACTCCATTCAATATCGTAATACGAAGTGTGAAGTGTTTTGAATCGATTTTCTACTTCTTGTAAATTTCCGATGGTTCCGTCTTCTACTTCATCAAGTATTTTATCAATTTCCGATTTGGGACTTAATAACCCGGCAATATCGACCCAAACACCAACGCCGGTTTCATTATCGGGTTTAAGAGCTTTTATTAAGTCCTCGGACGATTGCAGGTCGTATCCGTTTAATCGGGTTATAACCGAGTTGCCTAAAAATTTATCAATGCCTATGTTATACAATTCAATACCCCGCTTTAACGACGACGATGAAATGGAAGCATTGTTATATACGTATTCGTTCGACGATTCGCCCGATACTTTTCGCAGGTTTTGCAGTATTTCGATGGCATTCATCATTTTTTGAATGGTGTAAGGGCTCAGCAGGTTGTAATTGATGCAATCCAACAAATCGGGGTCGGTTCGTTTATCGCGTTTAGGCCATTTCATGGCATCGCGAATTGTACCCACACTTTTTAGGTTAACCGCAGGTGCAAGCCACGATTTATCTTTATTTTCAATTAAATACGAAAACGGCATATCCGAAGTGTCGGAGTTTTTATAGTGTCGTCCCATAATTAAGGTGAAAGGTCCAATTTTAGCAGGCCACAACAGGTACGAGTCGCTGGTGGTTTTTGATCCTCGCTCGACAATACCCTGGTGAATAGGCCCCAACTTATACATGTGGTTGCTTTGGTTTGAACCTGAACCGGCATTTAGAAACGAATACATTCCGGCAATTAATAGAGTCGATTTGTGGTGAGTTACGGTGTAGGGCCCAGCAAATATAGAACAAGCCTCGCCGTGAAATCCCTGACAGTTTGAAAAGAACACCGAATTTTCGGCCGAGTAATTTTTACCGAGTTCACAACCTTGCCCTACATAGCATTTGTCAATAATAACTCCTTCTTTAATGCTACTGCCCGATTGGATAATAAATTTCTTTAAAATAACATCGTTGCCAATTTCTACCGGGGCAAATTTATTACTCACAACTGATCCGTTTTCCATAAGTCGTGCACCTTCAATCAGCACATTATCTCCAATGTGGCAATTTTTAATTTCGCCGGTATTAATTATTTTGCAATTATTCCCTATAAAACCCATCGCCGATTTTTTTTGATGCGAATAATCGACAATCATCGATTCTAATTTGCTAATTAAAACAGGTCGATACCGGTACAGAGTCATAATATAGGCCAACTGAGCCGATAAATGGTCGTACATCATTATTTCGCGACCTCCCGATTCGTCGAGAACTGCAATATTTTGTGCATTCCCAAACGTATTATCACCTTCGTTGGCAATTAGTTGCACATTATTAATTATTACATTATCTCCAATTGTATAATTTGAGATGTGGTTTTTAACATAATTTATATAGCAGTTTTTTCCTATGGTGCAATTATGTAGCGTTGAGTTGTATATGCCCGACGGACGTTTTATGCCACCAAAAAGTTCAATTGTTTCATCTTGCGAACCAATTTTCACTTCACCTGAAAAATGTGTATTAAGTATATTTGTTACTTCAAATTTTTCACAAACTAAAACGTTGCTCCAATCATTGCTTGAGCACATTTGGTGTTTTAATTGTTCAATCTCGTTGTTTTTTAATTTCCTGTAATTCATAGTCATTTAATTATGAGTTCTGCGAGATAATCATAGTGTGGCCCATATTCTAATATTTTGGTTTTGAGCCCGTTTTGTTCTGCAATTTCCGATAAAATCACATGATCTGCAAATAACCATGAAAATGGTTTGCTCTGAATGTCTTTGTATTTTAAGTGGTAATCTATTTCGCCGTAGTAATGCTTCGAGTTGATATCAAGCATAAAAGAACCATCTTCTTGTTCATACAAATAAATTAAATCCGATGAATCAAGAATAATCCGCCCATTTTTATTTAGTAACTTTTTTAAATGCGAAAGCAAAACCGATAGGCCATTAAGTGTTCCTGCTATGCCAATTCCATTCATCATTAACAAAATGGTATCGAATTGTTGCGCATCGAATGAGAGAATATCGGCATTGACCACTTTTTTTAAACCTTGCTGTTTCATCACATCGCAACAAAGTGTTGAAGCTTCAAGTGCAGTTACATCAAATTTTTTATGTTGAAGATACATTGAATGACAGCCGGCACCGGCTCCAACATCCAGTATTTTTCCCGAACATTTTTTTAGAGCAATACGTTCAAGCTTGGGCATGTCGGTAAATGTTCTGAAAAAGTAATCAGGAGGCAATTCTTCGTCATCAACAACCTCTGAATACACGTTTACAGAAGTGTTATCATTGAAATTGTAGTAATTTGAAATAGAATGACCTAATGGGTCGGATTCGGGTCCGATTATCATGCGTGGTTTGATTTTAAAAACTAAAATCAAATATAGTAAAATCAGGCGATTTGCTGAGCGTTTACAGCTTTAGAATTTCGAATTAATTTTATGCAGGCTTTTTCTAAGATGGAATAAATGTAGAATCCTTTGTGCAGTCCTTCTGAAATAATGAAAATGCGTGAGTCGGCAAATCGTTTAGCAGCTTTAATTACTTCGTCAAGGTTAATTTTCTCGTGGTGCAGCCAAATATTGGTATCGAAATGCCCGGGAGTTAGTTTGTATCCTTTTAGTTCGGCATCGTTAAAAAACGATTGAGCAATACAATAATCAATGTTTTCAATTTGGTTCATTTCCGTAGATTTAAGCGTTAGGGTTGTATGTTTTTAATACAATCGGGGAGAGGTTTACCCCCTCCCCGTTGTTGTGTTTTTTAGAAACGAAATCCTAATGTCAAGGTAGCCTGATGGTTAAGTTCGGTTAATGTGGCGGTTGCTGTTCCACCAGTAGGATTGGTGTAATAAGTCTCATGTACCTTATAAGCATATTCCGATTGATTTAGTTTGTAGGCAAAGTCGATAAAGAAGTTTTGTTGCCGGTAACCAAATCCGGCACTATAAGCAGAATACTTGTCGGTCGAGTTTAGCAGTTTTTCACTGTTCCCGTTGGAGTATGTATAGGTTTCGTTCCAAGGATTTCCAATAAAATTGTAACCTGCACGAAGACTAAAATTAGGGGTAGCCCTGAATTCACCACCAATACGCAAATTTCCAGTGGTGTTATATACCTCTCCAATTGCAGAGTTTTTATCGGAGTAATCAAAGTTATCACCGGAATGCCTAAATTTCATCGAACCATAATTTGCTATTTCGTAATCCATGCTGATAATAGCATATTGATTAAAAACAAATGCCACACTAAAGTTTGCCTTAAACGGGCTTTCAAATTTATAATCGTATGGAGCCGGCTCTTCATCTTCAAACCATTTTGTTGATCTATTATCTTCGTCTTTGCCAACTTTCTGGTCGAACTCAGAGCTAATGCTTTTGTAATCGTTGTGATTGATTGTGAAAAAAGTTGGAGTATGAACTGAGGCTCCCAATCGTAACGATTTAAATGGCCGCACAATAATTCCGGCTTTAAAGTTAGCTCCAAACCCCGATTCGTTTATTTGTTGATCGACAGTGAAATTATTTAGGTATTCGCTTTGTTCCTGATCATCTATCTCCATATATAAAATATCTTCTGAGTACTCTATATCAACCAAACCGACTGATGCACCAAAGTAAACTTTATGGTTATAATTAATCCCAAGCGAAAAAAGATATTCATCCATTTTACCCGACTTGCTGATTAGCGCTTTTTGCTGGTGTGGAAAAACATCAACAGCTTCATAACCAATTCCAACTACCTCATTATTATCATTAACCAAGTCATAGGGTTCATAATCGGTTAAATCGTTGTAAAAAACACCTTCAAGTACAAATGAATCTTCATCCTTTTCTAAAAGCTGAGTTTTCCAGGCTAATCCTTCGTGAAAATCATCAAAATAATCAGAGTGTCCATATATGTTTGCATAATCGCTGTAATAGTTAAGAAGGGTAGTTTTTGCGTTGTATCCTTTAATTAAACTATTTGAATGAAAATTTTTTAAACGATTAAAGCCAAATCCTAAATTAACAGATGTTATGCCATATTCTGCACCTGTTGATACGCTGGTAACATAGCCAATGTTATTGAAAATGAATTTGTACTGATTATCCGATTCGTTGTTTTTTAAATAATATGCATCAATGCTATTGGCATTTAAAGATGGCGATATCGTAAATTCATCTGAACGGTACAATCCTAAACCTGCGGGATTAATGCTGGCCGAGATAAAATCACCTCCAACAGCTCCAAAAGCGCTCCCCATAGCTATTGAGCGTGCTGTGCCTCCATATTCAGTCTGTGAATAACGTAAGGCATCATAAAAGTCTTGTGAAAAAGCAATGTTCGCCAAAAGAAGAGCCAGTATTGTTGTTATTTTTTTCATCGTGTTAAGTTTTAAAAATTGCAATTAAGTTTTGTTAAAGACAAATTTTGAAACGGATGTATCTTTATTCGTACTATTCTCACTTGTTAATTCGTGTCAGGTTCAATTTCTTTTATCTTCTTCGTCCCGATGAACTACTTGACGAGGATGAGCTTCCAGTGCTGCTGCTACGAGTGCTTCCGCTTGATGAGCTTCGGCTTGGGCTACTTGAGTAACTGCTGCTTGAAGAACTTCGGCTTGAGCTGCTCGATGAACTTCGGCTTGGACTACTTAAGGAGCTTCTGGTTGTACTTGGTGTAGAGCTGCGAACCGAAGAGCTTGAGCTTCGACGACTATTGCTGGTGCTGGTATTACTACTTTTACTTGTGCTGTAGCTTTTGGCTGGACTATTTGAGTTGGTACTTCGACGGTAAGTTGCACTATTTGAGCTGTTGCTGGTCGAAGGTATGGAGTACGTATTTGTATTGGCACTTCTGGTCACACTCCTGGTCGTGCTTTCTGTTGGTATTGTTGTACTACTACTGCTACTTGAACGATTGTAGCTTTCACTGTTATAAGTAGCCCGGGTATTTGTGCGGGGGCGACTGTAGCTGGGAGTGTAATTGCTGCTACTCGAAGAGCTGGCTCTATTTTTCACAACAGTGGCACTTGTGTTTTCTGTGCTGGTTGAGCGCCTTCGTTCCATTACAACTGGTTGGGTGCTTGTTTGCGATGTACTTGCCGATTTTTGCACATCAGCTACTGCACTACTTCCTGTAATATTTCTGCGGGTGCTGCTGCGAGTCGAATTGTCCGCAACGTTTTCATACGACGATTTTTCACTGGCTATGCCACCACCGCTGTAAGTAGTATTTGGCCTACGCGACCTGCGACTGTTTTCAACCCGATTGTCTCTATCGTTGTAATAATATGTATATCCCGAATGATTATGGTAGTATGAGCCGTAATAAGAATATCTGCCATAATAATACCATGAGTCGTAATAATAAGGAGAATAACCCCATGAATAATAATAAGGATCGTAATACCATGGATCCCAGTACCACGAATTCCATCGGTAGCTGGAATAATAAGGAACGCCCCATCCATAGCCATAATTGAACGAAATGCTAAAATA
>JAFGGY010000198.1 GCA_016930365.1 Prolixibacteraceae bacterium
CTCAAAATCTCATCATCTCAAAGTCACACCCTCTCAAAGTCTGGGACTGTGAGCACTGGGCACTGAGACTGTGAGCACATCTTCTCATCCTCTCACTCTCTCATCATCTCAAAGTCACACCCTCTCAAAGTCACACTCTCTCAAAGTCACACCCTCTCAAAGTCTCACCTTCTCAAATAACTTCTATCCTCCATCTTTCTAAGTATTTACTGTTTCATGGGTAGTTCAATATAAAATTTGGTGCCGGAACCCAGTGCCGATTCAAACCCGATTTTCCCCTTAAATGTTTCCACAATATTTCGGGTGATGGCTAAACCCAAACCTGCTCCACTCGATTTGGTGGTAAAGTTGGGAACAAATATGCTATCTTTCAAATTATCGGGTATTCCTTTTCCATTATCTTCAATAGTGATGCGCACCCAATTGTTTTTCTTTGTAAGATAAATGTTTATAATGCCCTTTTTGTTCTCAGGAATAGCTTGTATGCCATTTCGGATAAGGTTTATAATAGCTCTCGAAAATTGCTCCTTGTCGGCTTCAACATAAAATTCATCTTCGCTGTTGAAATGTTTTTGAATAACAACCTGACCCGTAAAGTTGTATAAGTCAATGGTTTCCGAAAGTCGTTGTGCGGCATTGAAAACCACATTGTTGGCTTTTGGTATTTTTGCAAAATTCGAAAACTCGCTGGCTATCGACGAAAGGTTATCAATTTGCTCAATGAGCATATTCGTAACTTTTTCGACTTTCTGGTTGTAGTCGGGTGCATCGGGTTGTGTGCGTTGCAGAAACTGAATGTTTAGCTTCATTGGGGTAAGTGGATTTTTTATTTCGTGCGCAATTTGCTTCGCCATTTCGCGCCAGGCCGTTTCGCGTTCTGAGCGGGCAAGAAGCTCGGCACTTTCTTCAAGCTCGTAAAGTTTTTTATTGTATTCCGAAACCAGTAGCCCAATTTCGTCGTCGGTTCGATATTGTATTGGTTTTGTTTTTTTACCCAGTTGCATGCCGCTTAAATTTTCGCGTATTAGTCGAAGCGGGTTCGTTATTCGGTCGGATATAAAATAGGCAACCAAAATACTGGCTAACAATAAAAACACATACAGGTTTATAAAGGCCAGTATAAAAGTGGTAATGTCCTGCCTGAATTCTTTTTCTTTGGTGAAATACGGCAGATTCAGATATGCCACGATTTTGCCGGCGTTGTTGTTAACAGGCACATAGCCCGATATGTATTTTAGCGAGCCAATTTTTTCTTCGTGAAGAAAACGCATGGGGTTATGTACCGACAGGTTTTTAAAAGCAGAATGCTCCATTTTGGTCGAGATGAGTCCTTTGTTGAATACCTCGGGGCGCGACGTTGCCATTAAATTGCCGCGAGTATCGAAAATATTAATATCGGTCCAGAAAATATCCGACATTCGTATCAGTTCGTAGTTCAGGTATTTGCTTAGTTCGTCATCGGGCTTATCAATGTTGCTGAAAATGTACGATACTTCGGTCGAAACCGTTTTGATGGTATTAATCAGCTCTTCGCGATGGCTTCGTTGGTATTGGCTGATGTTGTAGTAAACGGTACCAGTGCCAACAAGCAGCAAAGCCATAAATACAATACCTACAATGGCGGTTTGAATTCGTAGCCGTAGCGATTTGCGGATGGCCCATAGCTCTATCCGTGGCCGGGTTATGAAATTTACAATTACCGACAGACCGAAAAGAAAGATAAACAGGTATGGAAAAGCAATGAGGTAGTCGTACATGCTTAATGCGCGGCGGCTGACAATTACTACATCGCGGTTGTTCGATGTGTACATGCAGTGTACAAAGTCGTTTTGTTCGTAAAACGAAGTTCCCCGGCTTGTAATCGAATCGTAAGCCGAGAGATGCAGCGCATAGGTGTATTCTCCGCCTCGGTCAACCAGTTCGTGGTTGTTGTATTTGGCAAACGAATAGTTGCCGGTAATTCTTTTTTCGATTGAACTGGCAGGGAGCAACAATTCGGGAAAACCGGTTCCTTCGGACAATAACTTCGAGTTGAGCTCGATAAAAATTGATGTTTCAGGGCGTTGGTCGTCAAATTGAAATTCGAACTTTCCAAAATACGTTTTGCGGCCGTTCATGTTATCGAGGAAATAAAAATTCGTTCCGTCAATTACGCTTCCGTTTGAGCTGGTTAACGAATCAAAAAATGGCATACACGGCTCTTTAATATTTTCAGGCTGAATTATAAGACTGTCGTTTGCCTGGCAAATAGTGTATTGAATGTCGTACTCGCGAAAATACCCGCTAAAATAGGTTTGGTCGAGGTAGTCGGCTATAAAATCGTATGGGGGGTAAAGTTCTTGTACCAGAAAGGTGTCGCTGGTGATAATTTTATCAATATCGCGCAGAAAAAGCTCGGCCGTGGGGTCGTGTTCCGACGTCATGTTCATAGCCATCAGTTTTTGAACTTTTTGTTCGTGTTTCTCGTCGAAACGTACTACCAAACTTAAGCCTGCAAGCGTGTATATCGAAGTGAAAACCACAATTAACGACAAGCGGTGGGTTAGCGCATTTTTCTTTCCAATGTAAAAAATGGTCGCAGCAATTATTCCGAAGAATATATTTAAGCGAAAGTCGTCATTTTGACCGAAATGCAGAAGTAAAATTGAAAACAGGCCATAAACGGCAAGCAAAACAATAAAAAATTCTTTTAGCGACACATTCGATTTGTAGATGCGGCTAATGCGAACTAAAATAAAGAACGACGCAAGAAACAACAGTCCTGTAAGCAAAAAACCGGCAAAGCTGTACGTGGTAATTTCTTCGATACGGTAAACGGCCAGCGAAATGCTTGAGTTCATGATTAATATTTTAATCAACCAGCGGATAACAACAAAAAGGATAGCCGAAAAAAGGAGCAATACCGACAGGGATGCAATTCGTCCAGCGGGGGTTGATTTTAGCCTGTTGGACAGGTTGAAGGTGCGCGAAAAGCAAATGCCCCAGAAGAAAGTGAGTAAACTTAAAAGAATAAAATCGCCCAGCGACGACAACTCATCGGAGTAAGCAAAAAAGCGGGGCGAAAACAAGTGCAAAAGATGAACTGAACGAGGTAGTTTGTATATGCCCGACAGGATGTAAATGCCAATAAGCAGCGCTGTGATTCCAAGCATTTTCAGATGCTGGTGTTTGGTGAAAAAATGACTGTTTAGCCTGTAAATAAGAATAAAAAAGGCAAACAAAGCTGCAATAAATAGCAAAAGAGGAATATACAGCCACTGGTACATGCAGGGCAAATTGCCGGCAGGTTTTATTGAGAAAAGGTAGCTGTTGCTGAGGTCATACAAGGCATAGCTGTTTTCGCTCTCAAAAAATTGAATTTCATAATTATCGGGAAGGTTAAAACCTCGCGCAAACCGGTTGCCGAGATAGTTGTTGTTGATGTTGTAGGCATATTTTAAAATAACAAGCCCATAAACGGTGTGCTGGCCAACTTGTTTTTTCGAAACCGTTACCCACGCGTTGGGAAGCTGAAGTAAACCTTCCTCGGCATCGGCAATTTGCTGGCTAAAGCTGGTTGCATTGTCCGACCAATAAACCAGGCTGTCGACATCGAAAATCAACAGGCTGAGCTCTTTTTGTTTTAAAAGTGGGTTGTAGTCCGATAAAATGGCAAAAAAGTTCTCGCCATTTTCTATGTTTTCAAGTTCGATGGCCGCATGGTCAATCACTTTTTCAATGTCCGAAAGTTTTTGGCGCATGGTGCCCGACACACTTTTTATACTGGCCGAGTTATCGCTGCCCCGAAACAGGAATACTTCGGACGTAATACCGGCCAGTAGCAGTATGACAAAAATGAAGAAAGGCCATCGTAAGTATTTTGTGCGGTTCATGTGTAATTGTATTTAAGTTTTGCGGCTATTTATGATGGTAGGGTTCACCTTTGATTATGGTCATTGCCCGGTAAAGCTGTTCCACAAAGATAAGCCGAACCATTTGGTGCGAAAAGGTCATTTGCGATAAAGCTGCTTTTTCGTTGCTTCGCTGATATACGTTGTCCGAAAATCCGTAAGGGCCACCAATAACGAAAACCAGGTTACGCAGGCCGCTAACCATTTTTTTTTCAATTTGCGATGAAAATTCTTCCGATGAAAATTCAGCCCCGTTTTCGTCGAGCAACACCACGTGGTCGGTTGGCAATAACTTTGCCAGTATCAGTTCGCCTTCTTTTTCTTTTTGCACATCTTCCGATATATTTTTGGTGTTTTTCATCGCGGGAATAACTTCCATCGAAAACCGAAGGTAGTGTTTAAGTCGCTTATTGTAGATATCGATGCCCTTTTTCAGGTAATCTTCTTCGGTTTTTCCGATACACAGCAAAGTAACCTTCATTCTGCAATATTTTTTTAAATTTGTATGAGCAACATAAGTTGATGTGAAATTACAAAAAAACCATCGATTACCATTTTTTATTCTTTTGCACGCTTTTTGCAGCTTAAAACAGTTCAATTAAAAATGAAGATGATGAGATACTTAAAAAATATTGTTTTTGTTGTGGCTCTTGTTGTCGCAATGTCGTTAAGCAGTATTGCACAAACCATACCCGACTATGTGATTGTTGGACTGAAAACAGGAAATGCACAACAGCTGGCTCAAAATTTTAGCGAGAATGTTGAGTTGGTTATTCTCGATGATGATAATGTTTACAGTAAGGCACATGCCCAGCAGGTTATAGCCGATTTTTTTAAAAAATATCCACCTAAAGATTTCTCGTTAATTTACCAGGGTGGCAAGGAGGATTCGAGTTACGCCATTGGTAATTTGCAGGTTGAGAGCGAAAAGTTCAGGGTATATTTCCTGGTGAAAACCAAAAATGGTTCTTCGCAGATTCACCAGTTACGTATTGAGCGGCAAACAAAATAAATATAGAAGCAGGATAAATGAAGCTATTGCGCAAAAGCCACGAACGCAAACTGCTGCGTTTTGCCATTCCATATATCAACAAAGCTAAACGGGCTTCGTTGCCCGGTTTCGACAAGGTGCCGATTTACAATGTGGCACTCTTTTTTTATAGAGGCATAAAAGATGGTGATTTGAACAACCGGGCTTCGTCGGCTGCTTACAGCCTGATGCTTGCCCTTTTCCCGGCTATTTTGTTCCTTTTCACCTTGATACCGGTTGTGCCGATTGCTAATTTTCAGGAAGAGTTGTTAGAGCTTATCGAATCGTTGATGCCCGAATCGGTTTACGATGCGGTTAATCGCATAATCATCGATATTATTACCATTAAGCATGGGGGCATTTTATCGGTCGGTTTTGTTTTGGCAGCTGTATTTTCTACCAACGGTATTGTGCGGCTTATCCAGTCTTTTAATGCCTCGGTAAATGTTGAAGAAACCCGTTCGTGGCTTATGCAGCGAGCCATTGCTATTTTACTGGTTTTTATACTGGCACTCCTGATTACGGTAGCTGTTGTACTTATCATTGTAACTCAACGACTAATGAATTTGCTGGTACTACACGATTTTATGCAGCAAGACTGGACTTATTACCTGGTTACCGTTGGAAAATGGGTGGTTATTATTGCGTTTTTCTATTTTGCATACTCATTCTTATACTACCTGGGTCCAGCCCGAAAAAGCAAATACCGCTTTATTACCGCAGGCGCAACCCTGGCTACCTTACTATCAATTCTGCTTACCGTAGGCTTCGGGTTTTATATCGACCATTTTGGACGTTACAATGCACTCTATGGCTCAATTGGAACCTTGCCGGTAATTATGCTTATCGTTTACCTCAATTGTATGGCTATTTTGGTGGGATTCGAGCTAAACATTGGTATTGTGGCAGCCCGTAAAATCCACGCTGTTAATCTTGATAAAAGAAAAAAATAGTATCTGAACGACTCTTTATTTTTTCCGCACAATCATCATCCCATCGCGGAACGGGAAAATTACATTTTCGACACGAGGGTCGGTTTGTACCATTTGGTTAAAAGCAATTATTCCTTTGGTTTGCGGGTCGTTCTTTTCGCTTTCGTCAACCACTTTGCCATCCCATAAAATATTGTCGGCAATGATATAGCCGCCCGGGTTTACTTTGTCGAAAACCAGCTTGTAATAATCGGGGTATTTGCGTTTGTCGGCATCGATAAAAACCAGGTCGAATTGTTCGTCGATACCGGGTAGCAGTTCCAGTGCATCGCCAAAATGGCAGCGTATTTTAGCTTCTATGCCGGCTTTTTTAATGTATTTGCGAATAATCTCTTCCAGCTCATCAAATATTTCGATGGTGTGCAAGATGGCGTCGGTATCGAGTGCCATTGCCATGCTGATAGCCGAATAGCCGGTGTAGGTGCCCAGTTCGAGTACACGTTTGGGACGAATCATTTTGCACAGCATATACAGCGTTTTGCCCTGGATGTGTCCCGAAAGCATGCGTGGATGAACGCAGCTGAGGTTGGTTTCCCGTTCGAGCTCGGTTAGGAAATCTTCTTCGGGTAAAATATGTTGTCGTATGTATTTTTCCAGGTCGTGCGAAAATTCCATATTATAAGAAAATTAATCGCGACATATTTTCAACGGCCAGGTTTTCGTTGGCAATGGTGAATAAATCGTCGGATGTAATATTTTCAATTTTTTTGAAAACTTCGGGCAGGGTATCTACCTTGTTGAAATAGAGTAGGCTACGTCCGAGAGTGAGCATTAAGTCTTCGCGATTTTCGTTGGCGATAGCCAGCTGACCAATCATTTGCTTTTTGGCACGTGCAAGGGTTTGCGGTCCCAGTTTGCTTTTTCTGATTTTCTTCAACTCTCTTTCGGCTAAATCGAGCGCTTTAAACAAATTGGAACGCTCTGTGCCAAAATAAATCATAAAAATGCCAGTGTCGGTGTAGGGCGTATAGTTTGCTTCAACCCCGTAAACCAGTCCGTTTTTCTCACGCAAAACCATGTTAAGTTTCGAGTTCATGGAATTTCCGCCTAAAATATTACTGAGTAAAACCATGGGCAGGCGCATTTTATGGTCGAGATTAAACGATTCGGTGCCAATAATGCAGTGCGATTGGAACGTATCTTTGTTTACTTCGTTGATTCGCCGCTGGTAGTTATTGAATGGCTTACGCCTTGAGCCCCCGTTCTTTTCGGGTCGCAACCCAAAATACCGATTCACCAGACTTTCAAAAAGACCAGGGTTGATTTTCCCTACCGAGCAAATTACCATTTCGCTGGTGTGGTAGTTGCGGACAATAAATTTTTTAATCATCTCGCGGTCGAAAGCCCGTACTTTTTTCGGAGTACCCAGTATGTTTCGGGCAATAGGATGGCCGTCGAAAACAAGCTCTTCAAACTCGTCGTAAATAAGTTCGGAGGGGGAGTCGTTGTACGAATTAATTTCTTCGATAACGACTTCTTTCTCCAGCTCGATTTCCTTTTCAGGAAACGAAGCATTGTTTACAATGTCGCTTATCAGTTCGATGGCTCGTGGATAAAATTCGTTCAAAAAGGTCCCATAAACGGCTGTTTCTTCCTTTGTAGTATAGGCATTCAGCTCTCCACCAACATCTTCGAGGCGGTTAATAATTTGGTGCGATTTACGGTTAATGGTCCCTTTAAATAAAGTGTGTTCAATAAAATGAGCCATTCCCTGCTCCTTCTTTGATTCGTCGCGCGAACCGGTATTCATAATAACCCCAAAATGCGCAACCGGTGAATCAACCTGCTGGTGAATGACCCGAATCCCATTTTTTAACAAAAACAACTGATATTCCATACGTTCTGTTCTGAAAAGTGTGCAAAAGTATAAAAAATGCTTGAATCCTTAACTGTTATTGCCGGAAATCGAACGAAGGTTAATTTGTTTGCCTAACATTGTATTTCATTTGGTTTGGCTCAATTAACAATTCATCGACTTTATTATTTTTTCTTTTATTTCTTTGGACTATTGATAAATAAATTTGTCTATTGATATTGTTAACATAAAAATAAAAAAATGAGAATAGCACTAACAGCCCTGATGATAATGCTCTCGAGTATCATACTTGCGCAATACAAGCAAAATTTACGAGGAGTGGTAAGCGATAAAGCATCGGGGGCACCTCTTCCGGCAGCGAATGTTGCTTTAGTACGCGATGCTGAAACTTACGGTGCATCAAGTACCGAGGGTGGGGTTTTTGAAATAAACAACGTGCCGATAGGGCGGTACGATTTAGTGGTGCGATACATTGGATATGAGCCCTTTGTGATGCGAAATGTTGAGCTGATTTCAGGCAAAGAAAAAGTAGTGAATGTGAGCCTAACCGAAAATGTGATAAAAGTGGATGAAATAAATGTGAGTGCTCAAAAAAATGGCGAGATGCACAACAAAATGGCAGCATTGAGTGCCCGCTCTTTTTCGGTGAACGAAACCGAACGCTATGCCGGTAGCCTGGGCGACCCTTCGCGTATGGCTTCGAACTTTGCCGGGGTAATAACGGCCAACGACAGCCGTAACGATATTATCATCAGGGGTAACTCGCCACAAGGACTTCTGTGGCGGATTAACGGGGTTACCATCCCCAACCCCAACCATTTTGGGGCATTGGGCTCAACCGGCGGACCGGTTAGTATTTTGAACAACAATGTACTTACGAATTCCGATTTTTTTACCGGGGCTTTCCCTGCTGAATATGGCAATGCCTTGTCTGGTGTTTTCGACCTGAAAATGCGGAACGGCAATAACCGCGAACATGAATTTACAGGGCAAATCGGCTTTGGTGGTTTTGAGCTGGGTGTCGAAGGGCCTTTGTCGCAAAACAGCAATGCCTCGTACATGGTCAATTACCGGTACTCGGTGCCGGCACTGATGGATAAAATTGGCTTTTCGGCTGCCGATGGGGGTGTGCCCGAATATCAGGATTTGAACTTCAAGCTAAACATGCCCACCAAAAATGTTGGTACTTTCGCAATATTTGGTATTGCCGGTAACAGCGAAATTACATTTTCGGATAGCGATGAAGAAGGCAGCACCTCGTACGACACCAGCAACGATAACCGCACCATCAATGGCTCACGCATGGGCGTGCTGGCAGCAACCCACCGTTTTCGACCAAACGATAAATCGAGCATCTATTCAACCTTGTCGGTCACTTACCAAAATGTAGGCACAACAATTGATACCTTGAACAGCGCAGGCAGCTCAAAAATATTTTTTGCCGAAGAGAATGAAGAAGTACGGTATTCAGCAAGCTCTGAGCTGAGTTATAAATTTAATGCGCGTAATACATTAAAAATGGGGTTCGATTTTCAAAACTTCCGCATCGATTATCGCGATAGCATAACAGGCGAGGTTTACGACCCACCGGTTGAAGGTTACATTAGCGAACTGGATGTTGAGGCTTCTGATTTAAACCTTTTTGAAGCATTTGGGGAGTGGCAGCACCGGGTTAACGATAACCTTACGTTGTACGGTGGCGTGCATTATCAGCATTTCTTTTTTAACAATAGCCAGGCTGTTGACCCACGTTTTAGTATAAGTTACCGCTTGCCCAACCGGGCTAAAATTAGCTTGGCGTACGGAAAACATGCACAGGTACAGCCATTTTACATTTATTTCTCGGAGAAATACGACTATGACACGGGTGAAAATATACGTACCAATACCGGTTTGGATTTTACACAAGCACATCACCTCGTGGCCGGTTACGACCATAATGTAACCGAAAATATGAAACTCAAAGTTGAGGCGTATTATCAGCATGTTTACGATGTGCCGGTAAAGCAAACTGAAAGTTATTACTCGCTGGTTAATTCGGGCAATAATTTTTACCAGGAGCGTGTAACAAACCTGGTAAACGAAGGGTTGGCAGGCAACTATGGAACAGAAATCACCCTTGAGCGTTACCTGAGCGATAACTATTACTTTTTGATAACCACCTCGCTGTTCGATTCGAAATACAAACCCAGCGATGGTGTTTGGCGAAATACCGAGTTCAACACCAATTATGTGGTAAATGCACTTGGTGGCTACGAGTTTGAAGTTGGTGAGCATGCTTCAATTGATATGAATTTACGCGTGGTGACTTCGGGCGGAAAACGCACCTTGTTTATCGACCTTGAAGAATCGATTAAAGAAGGCGAAACCGTTTACGACCATTCAAAAGCATACAGCGAAAGGGGTGAGCCATATTTCAGGCTCGACGGGCGCGTGGCATTCAAACTGCAGGGCAAGCGAATTACCCAGGAGTGGGCTTTGGACATTACCAACATTACCGGGCGCGAAAATGTATACTCGAAGTTTTACAACAGCGATGAGCAGAAAATTGAATCCGTGTACCAACAGGGATTTTACCCGATGATGATGTACCGGATAAATTTTTAAGAAAAGCGGGGGTGTGAAAATTACATTATATTACGCCCCGCTTTTATATGTTTTTTCAATATTGCTTATTCGGCTATGTGTAACATTTGTCCTTTATTATCTTCGGATGTGATGAGTGCTGATTTATCAACATAAACCCTTTCGAGTGTGATGTCTCCGCTGTAATCATAGCCATCTTCGCGCCATGACATTTCGCCCGTGATAACATCGTTTTCAATTGTTTCAAAATCAAGATTGAATTCGACAAAGCCTATATCAACTTCTACTTCATCAAAATTGGTATTTTCCCAGTTCCAATCACCTATGTAACAATATTTATATCTGGTGTCGATATAGCAAAATTCAAAATCACCGTCCATGTGAAATTCAAAGTTGATTCTATAATCGTAATCAAAATCAAATTCAATGTCGCCGTCAGCATCAACCATTTCCCATTGGCCAATAAGTTTGTCAAGCGCATTTTCTTCTTTGGTCATTTCATCTTCCTTGTCGCAGCTATACGATCCAAATACCAACGCAGAAGCAGCAGTTGGCAAAAGGATTTTTTTAATTTTTTTCATGATGTAAAAGTTTAAAAGTTAATATTAAGTGAATTGTTATCCGTTGTTCTTTTTTGCCCAGTAATCGAGCTTGTCGGGACCATGTATGAAACGATGTGACCATTCGTCTTTTTCTGTCATTATGGAGATATTTCCTGCATTTTTAATGCTTTTAACCGAAAATATTTCCTTAATATGGTCTGTGAAAGTTAGCCGGGCTATTGCCTCGCCTGTATGCTTTTCAAAAATGATAATACCTGGCGAACTTTTTTCTTTTGTTATGTCAATGTTGCCAAAAGCTTTCGATGAATCCCTAAGTTCAGATGCTCCGGCTATGATATAGTCTCCCATTATGCTTAGGCCCCGTAAAAACTTATCAGTACGGGCTATTTCAGTGATTTTTTCAGTGTTGGTGTTTAATTTCATTACGCTGCCGGTGGCCGAAAGCAAAAAGAAGATATTATTCCCGTCAAGAGCAGGTGAATGTGGCATAGGGAGTTTATCGGCTATGGTTTTGTTATTTCTAACATCGATAATCATGCCTGTTTCAGTGTTTCCATTACGCCAGCCATCTTTGGTGTCGGTATTGTCAAACATGGTTACATATGCAGGTTCATTATCTTTCATGGCCATGCCGTTTAAGTGACAACGGTCTTCGTGTACTACATCTGAAATAAACGGTGGGAACCATTTAGGAATGAAACTATATTCTTCATCCATTTGGCATAAGCATGAGAAAGCAGTGTTAACCGCCCAAAGCCCGTCTTTGCCCCATTCTATTTCGTGTATGTCTGCCATGCCGGTGTAATAAGTGACTTGAGGCAAGTAAAGGGTTTTATAGTACTTTGGTTTATCGGGATAGTTGATTGCTAAAGCATGACTGTTTGAGAAGATGTCGATTTTGTTTCGGTTTGCTACGGCTAGTTTTTCCCCGTTAATGGCTATTCCCATCGGCCGTTTGAAGTTCTTTGCAAACATTTGTAATGATTGCCCGTTAATTGAGTTGATGACAATAACCTTTCCTGCCTGGTAGGTACTAAAAATAATTGAGCAGTTGTTTTTATATAAAAAATCAGGGAAAGCATTGTTATAGAAAAAGAAAGGCTGATTCATGCAGTGTTTGGTTTAAGCGGTTAATTAATAATTACGAATATAAGAAAATTATAAATAAGATTTTATTTGAATGAATTGAAAACAGAATGCATTAATATTTTTTGGAAAAGAGGAGTGTTCGTTTTTTAGTCAAAAAATAAATAATATATTTGCACCGCCTTAACAGGAAAAGGTGCCATAGCTCAGTTGGTAGAGCAACGGACTGAAAATCCGTGTGTCCCTGGTTCAATTCCAGGTGGCACCACAAAAAAGGGAAGCAGGTTGTAAACTTGTTTCCCTTTTTCATGTTTCGAAATCGTATTAAAACAGCCATTTGCCGATTATTTTGGACATTGGTCTATTTTAAGAGTGAATTTTAAATATTTAGATGCAAATTGCCTCACAAAAACAGGAAAAATGGATGCAAGAGCAAAAGCAATCGTAGCACACATAACCATTATTGGCTGGATAGTGGCTTTAATAGTAAACAGTAATCAACGTGATGAATTTTCCTCTTTCTTTATACGGCAAACCTTGGGCTTACATTTAATATTTTTTGCACTTCGGCTTGTTCCTGTTGTAGGATGGATTTTATGCATTGTTGTTTTTGCTTTTTGGTTGCTGAGTCTAATTTATGCCATACAGGGCGAGGCTAAAACGATTCCTTTTGGCGAATATTTTCAGGATTGGTTCAGGGCTTTATAATCGAAAAAAAACTTCATTACACTTACTAATTATATCCCGACACTTATTTATTCTTATATTTAAGCTGCATTTGAATGCCTTTCTTTGAATCGGTGTTTAAATGCATGAAACGTGCATAACCTGCCTCGAAATTTGCGGATTAGGATGCGAACCATTGTACATCGGGCCGAATTTCCCCGAGAAATTCAGGGAATACCATTTATAAAGAATAACAGTTAACATAAGCATTTGTAACACGGAAAAATCAATTTGCAACGAAGAAAAATGCAGATGTAACTGAGGCAAATGAAAATGTAACAGGGAAAAATGC
This sequence comes from Prolixibacteraceae bacterium, assembly GCA_016930365.1. Classification (GTDB taxonomy): domain Bacteria; phylum Bacteroidota; class Bacteroidia; order Bacteroidales; family Prolixibacteraceae; genus Roseimarinus. Next base: position 12,982 of record JAFGGY010000198.1, read on the forward strand.
AAATGTAATGGTGAAAAATGCAGTTGTAACGGAGGAAAATGCAATTGTAATGGTAGGAAATGCAATTGGATATACGAAAAATCGAAATGTAACGGTAAAAAAGTAAAAACAACACCTATAGCAACACAAAAGATATAAACGAATAAATAGTAGTATTAACCTAAATCCTTATAGTATGAATACGACTCTTATCATTATTATCGCGGCCGCAGTTTTGTTGTTCCTTATTTTTATGGGAATGTACAACAATCTTATCCGCAAACGCAACGAAGTTGATAACGCCTTTGGAGGCATGGACGTGCAATTGAAAAAACGTTACGACCTTATTCCAAACATTGTGGCAACAGTAAAGCAATACGCTACGCATGAAAAGGAATTGCTTACCAAAGTAACCGAAATGCGTGCCAAAGCAACCAGCGGAAACATTAGCAACGAAGAAAAAGTTGCCCTCGACAACCAAATTTCAGCCGGCATGAAAAGCATTATGGTAGCCGTTGAAAACTATCCCGACTTGAAAGCCAACGAGAATTTCATGAATTTGCAACGCACCCTTAACGAGGTTGAATCGCAAATATCGGCTGCCCGCCGCACCTACAACGCGGTAATTACCGACTACAACAATGCAATTCAAACCTTTCCGAGCAACATTATGGCCGGAATGATGAGCCTTAAACGTAAAGAGGTATTCGTAATTCCCGAAACCGAAAGACAAAATGTTGATGTAAAGAATTTGTTTAACTAAAGGCCATCAGCCAAAAGCCAATAGCCAATAGCTGTTAGCCATCAGCCAACAGCCGAAAGCCATCAGCCGACAGCTAACAGCCAAAATATACCATCATGATAAAAAAAGAAGAACTCCAAAGTTTGTACAATAACGAACTGAAGGATAAACTTGCCGGATTGGAAGTTTTACGCAAAAGCGTTGCTAAACGAACACTCGGCGGTATAGCTCTTATTGCTTTGCCCATTATTATAGGTATTGCCGTTTTTGTGTATCTCGATTCAAACAACAGCGTATCGATGGATGGGCTGGTAAAAGTACTGCCTTTTATCGTTATTGCACTTGTTATTACCGGCATTGTACTTCTGATTCTCAATATAAAAAAGAAGAAAGAATACCGGCGCAGGTACAAAAACGAAGTGGTAAGCGAAGTGGTTCGGGCTATCGACTCCGAATGGAACTACGCTCCCGAAGATTGTATTTCGCAAAGTGAATACTACAGCAGCGACCTGTTCAGGAAAAATTTCGACCGCTACAAAGGTGACGACCTGATTTCGGGTACGATTGAAAAAACCGATTTTCGTTGTTCCGAACTGCACACCGAATATAAGGAGGTTACGCACGACAAAGACGGAAAACGTCAGGAACATTGGGTAACCATTTTTAAAGGCTTATTCTTTCATGCCGATTTTAACAAAGAAATTCGGGCTAATACATACATTGAACCCGATACAGCTGAAAAGCTATTGGGAAAATTCGGTCAAAAATTTCAAATGAGCTCAAAGGGCAAACTGGTTAAGCTTGAAAACATCGAATTTGAAAAAATATTTGCAGTTTTCTCAACCGACCAAACCGAAGCACGCTACATACTTACTCCGGCCATTATGGAAGCCTTGGTAAATATTTACAAACAATACAAGCGCCGTATGCATCTGTCGTTTATCGGTTCACGGGTATATGTGGCAATGAGTTTCAAAAAAGATTTGTTCGAACCTAAAATATTCAGCTCTGGCGTGAAATACGAAGATGTTGAGTTTATGTACAACCTGTTTATGGTGAATGCCACCATCATTCATGAATTAAATTTGAATACCCGTATTTGGACAAAAGAATAATATCATTTAACCACAGAGCACACAGAGAAAACCCCGGAGAAACACGGAGAAAAAAATGCTTTTTATTTCTCCGTGAATGCTTAGTACTCTCTGTGGTTAAAAAGTAAAGCAATGACAACAGACGACAAATTACAAGAACTCTTCGAACGCGAACTGAAACAGCCCCTCGCCGAAACGGCCAGTATCCGCCAAAAAATGCACAAGAATATGTTGTTGGCCATACCTTTTGTCGTAATGGCAATACTTATGTTTTTTGTGCCAATAATGTGGCTACGCATAGTTGGTATCATAGCTTTTTTGCTTATTGCCATTTACCAATTTGCCGTATCACAGCACTACTATTCTAAATTGGTTCCTTTTTACCGAAATACATTAGTTGCCAAGCTGGTCAAATTGATAAATCCCAACTACATTTATTCAACAAAAGAGCGCTTCGATTTAGACTTGTTTAACGCCAGTAAGCTGTTTCAAACCAAAGCAATACGAAGCCAGGAGGGCATAATGATTATGGGCGAGGTAGAGAAAACCCCTTTCTATTTTGCCGAAGTTAATACCGAGTACGTGAGCACCAACGATGAAGGAAAAAAAACCTATCCAACTTTGTTTTATGGGCTTATGTTTGTGGCCGATTTTAATAAACACTTACAAGGCCGCACTTTTGTCGTACCCGATAAGGATTTAAAGGAAAACCTCCTTGCAGGCAAAGAAAAGAAAACGCACCCGCATTACGGCCAATTGGTGAAACTCGAAAACCCGGAGTTTGAGAGCATATTTTCGGTATATGGCGATTCGCAGCAAGAAGCCCGCTACGTATTAACTCCGGCTATGATGGAGGCCATGACTCATATTTACAAACAGTATAATCGAAAAATGTACTTCTCGTTTGTGGGCAGCCATGTATATTGTGCCATCAGTTTTATGCATGGAATTGCCCTTCATCGTGTTTTTTATCCTCACGGCAAAAAGAATACAACCAGCTTAGACGATTTAAAAGAACCCTATAAATTGCTCGAACTGGGCGAGTTGATTATTAAAGAGATGAACCTGAACACAAGAATCTGGACTAAAAAGTAAAAAGTCATTGGCCATTTAGTCAATTGTCATTAAAAACAATAGTACGTTAGATTTCAGACATGAGATATGAGACTTTGTTTGTAATAAATTAAATATCAGCAACTTAAGTGATTAGATCGATAAAATACAAATGACTCGTTGTCAACGACTTAAAAAATTATAACGAACTATTGTAAAAAAGAATACAAATGTTGAATGCAGCCTACAGCCTACAGCCTACAGCCTACAGCCAATAGCCATTAGCCAACAGCCAATAGCCACTAGCCAGCAGCCATTAAAAAACATCAAAATATGAAACGAAGAATTTTCTTATTTGCAGGCCTTTTCCTGTTGATTAGCTTAATTACAGGCGGTGTATTTTTCCTTAAACAAACCGCTCACCTCTCAAGCGATGAATCGATGGTGATGATTCACCCGAGCGACTACCAGGAACAAGGGTAACAGCCTTTAGACCAAAACAGTGAAGAATACGACGAAGAAACTCAAAAAATGATTGCCGAACGCGAGATGGCTATTCAGCATTTAAAAGATATTGGCGAATGGGAAGAACCTAAACAGAAAAAAAATAACGACATATTCTTTATTATTCCGTTGATTGTTATTGGAGCTTTCTTTTTGATTTTCCGTTTACTGTTCCGAAAAGGCATCAATCAAAGTGGCTCATTTGCACGTGCTAAAAGGTCATCGTTTACCCAAGGGCTTTCGCACATGGGCAGCGAAATGAAGAGCAATTTCCAAAAAATTCCCCTCGACCAAATGATGAACGACCCCAACATAAGCGACGAAGACAAAAAAAGTTTTCAGAAAGGACAGGACTACATTATGGGCTTAACGGGTCAAAAAGCACAGGGTCAGTCCGGAGAAAAAGTGCGAACAAGCGCCGAAGAAGTCTCACTCGATGAAGCTGCCCCAATCATGTCGCACGAAAACCTTAAGCAACTGTACGAAACCGAGCTAAAAACGTCCATTGCGGGCATCGAAGGCAAACGCAAAGCAGTTTTAAAGAGTTTTGCAGTGATGTTTTTGCTCATCATC
>JAFGGY010000023.1 GCA_016930365.1 Prolixibacteraceae bacterium
CCCTATGTTGATTTGTTGTGCTCTTTCAGGGCTTTTCATGGGGCGTTGCCCTATGTTGATTTGTTGTGCTCTTTCAGGGCTTTTCATAGGGCGTTGCCCTATGTTGATTTGTTGTACCCTTTCAGGGCTAATGGGCTTTAATTGATTTTCCATTCGAGTATGCCACACGAATAACCTTTCTGTATTTTCACATTCATGCGTATGGCTTTAGTTTTTACGGCATCAAATGTTGTGGTATTGTATTGATTTAGTTTCAGTTCGTATGGAGAATGGTTATCTACTTCGTTCCACGAGCCATCGTTTTTTTGATATTTTAAATTGTACCATTCCGGAATGCGATAGTCGACATCGTAGTGGTCGAGGTGCAGAAAATAAACCGATGATGAGGAAATCGTTTGAATATCGTCAAAACGATATTCGACCCATTCCTCCGAGCCGTCTTTTTGCCACCAATAGAAATACGATTTATCAATATCTGATGAATTTTTTGGATCGAAACCATCATTTAAGCCTGAGTCCGAATTAATTGAAGAGGCGACAGATGCTTTTCCGGCCAAATAATCAGATGCTTGCACCTTAGCCTCTTTGTCGTTGTAGGGCATCCAAATTACCATGTTCGATGTTCCACGGTTGTTCCAAGTGTAGTATGGTATTGCTTTCATTGTAATATCCTCATTGCCAATAGAGTCTGCGGATGCTTTTTTATGAGCTTTCATACTCAAAGTAACCACTCCGCCTAATAATCCTTCTTCAAAATTTGTCTCCGGTTCGGTTTCGGGTAAAATGTATTTGTCGAAAATCCATTCGTTGTGGTTGTCTTTATCTTCGAAACAATAAACAACAGGCCCTCGTTGGAATGCCATTTTGTTGGCGTTATTTGTGGCGCAGTCGTTGGCCAAAACTTTGTGAACCTCCATAGGAAATGCGATTTCAATTTCATCGTTTTTCTTCCATTCGTGAGTTAAAACTGCATAACCTCTATCTATTTTGTAATCAATTTTGTTGTTATTGATTTTTATCACACACAACGAATCTTTAACATTCATAAAACGATACAAGTCTGACGGAACTGCATCGTTCACCCAGCCCGGAATACGTATTTTTATATCCACTTCTTCGTCTATTTCGTTATGAATTATCATTTTAATGTTTCCATTCCAAGGGTAAAGGGTGTGTTGTGTTACATTCAATGTATCTTTGCCAAAAGCAATAGCGGCATTACAACCAACAAACAGGTTGACATAAAGAGCATTAGAACTTTTTGTATAAACATAACCCGGCACCGAAGCCATGAAACGAGTAACGTTTCCGGGGCAACAAGCGCAACCAAACCAAGGCTGGCGGTCGTGGTTGTGGACAGACTCTAAAGGGTTGTCGTAAAAAAACTTATCGCCACTCAACGATACTCCCGAAATCAATCCGTTGTATAGTGTACGTTCGAGCACATCGTAATATTTAGCTTCGCCGTAATGAAGAAACAGGCGATAGTTCCAATAAACATTCGAAATCGAGGCGCAAGTTTCGCAGTAGGCAGTCATGTTGTTGAGTTCGCAATTTGGACCAAATCCTTCGCCTTGCGCACGAGAGCCAATGCCTCCGGTGATATATAATTTTTTCGAAACTACATTCTCCCAAACACGTTTACTCGCTTCCATCAATTTGCTATCGTTTTGTAAAGAAGCAACATCTGTAATACCTGAATATAAGTAACCCAAACGAACTGCATGGCCGAGAGCTTCGTCTTGTTCCAAAATGGGCTTGTGATCTTGACTGTATTCATTTAATTTATGACCATCAGTTCCTTTACCTGTTTCATCAATAAAGTAACGAGCCAGTTTTAAGTATTTTTCATCCATGGTTGCTTTGTATAGTTTAGCAAGAGCCATTTCGATGATTGGATGCCCCGATGGAACATGCTTCTGATTTTCGCCTGGTCCGAAAGTTTGGTCTATCAAATCGGCATTTTTTATAGCAATATCGAGCAATGTACGTTTTCCGGTAGCCTGAAAATGAGCCACAGCAGCCTCGTATAGATGGCCGCAATTGTAAAGCTCATGACTATTCAATCTGTCCCAACGCCCTTCGCCGTACCAACCTTTCAATCGCTCGCATTTGTTGGTTACGCAAGTGAACAAATAACCATCTTTTTCCTGCGCCGCGCCAATTAAAGTTATTAAACTATCGAGGTAAGCCTCAAGTTTTGGATCCGGCTTTACGGCCAACGAATACGATGCGCCTTCTAAAATTTTATACACATCGGTATCATCAAAAGGAAAATCACCTTGATGCTCCTTTTTTATAAGATTACCGGCAAGGGCAAAATTATCCATACGACCTGTTTCTTCCGATTTTTTAAAAGCCGAAGGAATAGAAACCGTGCGGTTTATTTCAATTTTGGGCGCCCAAAACGAATCATTTATATGAACAGCCGTAAAAGGCACTTCCTGTATAATTTCGGGTGAAGAGTTTTTTTTCGTACAACTACTGATTAAAAGTATGGGTATAAACAGTATTGTGTAAATTATATTTTTCATAAACATTTTTTGAAATGATTAATGGTTTCCGATAGTTTTTAACAGGGAGCATCGCCCCCTGTTTGTTTTAAATCAAAATTTTAAAAACGATTGATTTTTTTATTTTGTTAAGATGATTTCGGACGGCTTGTTATTAAGAGCAATTTCGTAGTCGCCACGTTCGTTTTTGGTGAAACCTTTTACGTTGTAAACACCTGAGTTTGAAATGCCTTTACCTGTCGAAATATTCACGAAAGCTTTGTTTGTGAATTTATTTTTAGCACTTAGCGTGATTTTAATTTCTTTGGTAGCAGTATTATAATCAACAGATGTGATGTTTCCTGCATTTAAGTTTATCCATGCATCGGCCTCTGCAATAAATACTTTCGATTTCGATGCAGTGGTTATTTTTGTTTTCACCCAATCCTTATCCGTTGTGATGTTGCCGCCAAAAGCCATCCAGCCAAATTCGTTATCATTGATAATATAAGTTGCTGTGTTTACGGCATACCCATAATATCCCGAACCGTAATCGCCCGAAATACCATCGTTTTTCAAAATATCGGGGAACGAGTGCGAAGCACAAGGCGCAAAGCCCTCTTTTGTGATGTTTGAAAGCGCACCCAAAACCCCACCGTAACCAACACGAAGTAGGTACAAATCATCCGAGTTAAAGCGATATTCGTTCAAAACCGGAATTGCATTGATAGCCGAGCCGTAGTGATGAATCATACGTTCAATTTGTGAGTGTTTGCCACCAAAAAGAAAATCCCAATAACGGCGAGCATTACCGTTGTAAGCCCAATGCGGAATTGTAGGCATGTAAGCCAAAATAGCATTCAAGGTAACTAAGGCCTTGTCCGAAAAACCAAAATAGCGCGACCACATATAAATCTCTTCCTGTCCGGTTGAGTCCCAAGGCATTTCGCTACCGAACGGATAATTAAGTGTAGCCCAATGTTCGGTACGTTTTTTCATAGCCGCTTCGAGTTCGATAGCTAAAGTGTTGAAACCTTCTTTTTTCAAATCATCAAGAATTAAGACGAAAACACTACCCTCCATTTGCCCGAATTGAGCATAATGAGGTGCAAGATTAATCATTGCCATAGTGGTTTGATAAGCGTTGGTTAAATACCATTTCCAATCGTTTTTAGTAACCAAGCCGCTGTAATATCGTGCCAAACGATACATAACCCAATGAGCCGCAGCTACGTGAGGATAGTTGTATGACCGTCCAACCGATTCCGAAGCTTTTTTAGACCAACCAGCCCAAGTTTTATAATTAATGGTATCGCTGTATGTACCTTTAGGCATAGAATCGGGTTCGTAATAGAACATACTTTTTCGAACGCCGTATTTTTCTTTGCCATCGCTGTATTGTATGCCACCCCAAAGAGTTTCGTTCATAAAACGTTCGAGTTTTTTTATCTCTTCGGCATTTGGTGAAACAAGTTGTTTCATCATTGCATTAAGCCAAGCACCGGCTCCGCCTTCGTCGCTAAGTCCGGCAATCCATACGCGAGGGTCTTGTGTTACCTTTTGTTTTGTTTCGTAATCGTAGGTGATAGGTGAGGGCGAACGATTGAACAAGTCGTCCTTGTTTTCGTACCATTGTTCGTTTGTAACAAACCGACCATTATCTGCCACCACTTCGGCTTCGGGTTTAATAAGTTTGTAGTTTATGGTTTGCTTTTTTCCGTCGGCATATGTGATAGTAAGCAGGGCTCGTCCCCATTTTTTTCCGTTTACACGATATTCTTTCCAACCATTTTTTGTGATTTTCGAAAATTCAACTGTTAAGGCATTTTCGGGTGAGCATTTAATTTCTTTAACATCTTTGGAGTAATTCAAGAATAATTTACCGTTAACGTCCATAGGCAAAACATACCCGGGTATTCCCATAGCCACGGGGCAATTATTTTTGATAAGAGTTTGCTCGATTTCTTTGATAGATGGTGCAAGAACAAATTCGAGCCCAACGGAGTAGGTTTCATTTGGTTTAAGAATTTTAGAAGAAGGCACATTCCACGGTTGAGAGTTTTTCCATTCGTTTAGAGCGTATGCTTTAGAATGAATCATCCATTCGTGAAAACCCTCGAAAGTGATACCTCGAGGCGTTGGGTCGTCGAGTAACGGACGATAAGCCTCGAAAGCCGATTCCCCGTAAGGGAGCACCAATAGTGGATTTCCATGCCCATGAAGGCGAATAACCTGCAAATAACCGGCATCTGCACCGATGTATGGGTCGAAAAACACATTTTCGGCGTGAGCCTCGTCGAGCGATTTTTCACTTATGTTGTTGTTGAAAACAACCGGAATACCCAAAGCACCAATTTCTATTGTTTGGTTTGTGGGGTTTTTAATCGAAAACTTCAAAACTATATTTTCGTTTTTCTTTTCCCAGATACGTTCAATTTGCAAAGGAAAATCATCTGGCAGAGTATTTTTTAGGTTGGCTGCCGAAAGGCAAGTCGTTTCGTTTTTGATTATTTTATCGACCGCATGTCGCTCTTTAGCTGTCGAATATTCACGCCAATTAGTCTCTTTGTCTGTTTTGAGGCGTAAGTTTATATCGCCTAAGTGATAGAAATTGTCGCCATTACGATATTTTATCCATTCGTTTGGCGAATAGTCAAAAGCATCGGCATTGTTTTTTAGGGCAAAAACAGTTTGAGATGCGTTTATCAGTTCGAGGGTAAAAATATCGGTTATATAACCCGAATAACCTTGTTCTAAACCCAAAGTAGGAACGGGTTTTGTGTCGTCGTTGGGCTGTGCTTGTGCTTTTAGGGGGTGTATGGCGATAAATCCAAACAAAAATAAAAGCCAAAAGCTGAAAATCAATTGAATTTTTTTTGAGTATTTCATTTTC
>JAFGGY010000199.1 GCA_016930365.1 Prolixibacteraceae bacterium
ATGTCGAGACCCAAGAGAAATAAAAAAGAATAACAGCTCAACTAAAAAAGTGGCTTGAAAATTTTGAAATTAACAGAGTATATGAAAACAAAATTTTCACACTCCGAGGTGTACAGGTAATGCTGGATAAAGATTTGGCAGAATTATATGGAGTCACAACTGGACGTCTGAATGAACAAGTAAAACGGAATATTGACAGGTTTCCTGCCGATTTTATGTTTCAACTAAACGAAACAGAATGGAAAAACTTGATATCGCAAAATGCGATATCAAACTGGGGAGGTAGAAGAAAGTTACCTTTTGCATATACTGAGCAAGGAGTAGCAAGTTTATCCGATGTTCTTAAAAGTGAAACTGCGATAAAAATACATGTTGCCATTCTAAGGGCTTTTGTTAAAATGCGTAAATTTTTGAATGAATGATAACGCCAACGTTTTTATGCGTCTGAATAATCTTGAATATCATCAACTTGAAACAGATAAGAAAATAGAAAATATTTTCAAAGCCATAGAAAACAACACACCACAACCCGACAAAGGCATTTTCTTCAATGAACAAATATTTGATGCCTATGCTTTTGTGGCTGATTTGATTAAAAATGCTAAAGATGAAATTATTTTTTTCAACCCAATTACCACGACCATATAATCCGTAACCATGAGGAATACCTGCGGATAAAGAATTACATTATTAACAATCCTTTGAGATGGAAAAATGACCGATTCAACACTAAAAAAGAATAAAACAAAAAAATTTCAACCCTTCTATGAACTTTTTGAAACAACAACTTGTTTTACAGGTGTTACGTTCAGTAACAAGAACAAAATGTAGTTCCAAACTACATGAAGTTCAAAGGTTTGGTTTTGTTAGTTTGGTTAAGGTTAAAACCGCGGGGTGGTTCCCGCGGTTTTTTTATGCTTTAATGTAGTGTAATTTTAACGCATGAAGAAGTAGGTTTCGAACTGAACTTTTCGTGCCTTTTTGAATTTCTCGTCTATGGTCATATCGTCTGTACCTTCGCCGGTTTGAACGTCTTGAATTTCACCAAGTGCTCTAACTGTGATACGATTTTCGGGAACACCTTTACGCATCAGGTATTTTTTAACCGCTTCTACTCTGCGTGCCGAAAGCACATCGTTATACTGTTCGGTTCCGCGCGGATCGGCATAACCGAACAAACGAATATTCATCATTGGATTCTCGAATAAATATTTAACCATTTTATCGAGTTCAACCTCTGATTCGCCATCAAGTTCATATTTATCGGTTTCGAAATATACCTCTGGTGGTGTATCTTTAGACATCTCAGGCCATCCTCCTACATCAAGTGGTTCAGGACAACCCATATACTCTGGCGGACCATATTCATCGGGACATTGATCAATATCATCAGTTAGTCCGTCACCGTCCGAATCGATTGGGCAACCATATTCATCAACTACAACACCGATCTGTGTATCGGGGCATAAATCATTTGGATCAATAACACCGTCGCCATCGGTATCGGGGCAACCGTTATACTCGGGCAAGCCTGGTAACTCGGGGCAATCATCTTCTTTATCAATAATACCATCGCCATCGGTATCGGGGCAGCCATTGTATTCGGGCAAACCCGGATCGTCGGGACAATCATCCAGATAATCAGGAATGCCATCTTTGTCTCTATCCAATGGACATCCTTTTTCGTCAACCTGAACACCTATTGGCGTATCCGGGCATTCATCTTCGTCATCAATCACTCCGTCCTTATCCTGATCTTTAGGTCCGCCAAGCTTGTAAACCACACCTAAGCGTGCTCCTATAAAACGATCGTTATTTCGATTGCTGCTTGTGCCATCGAGCTCATCGGTGGTAGCCAGCAACATATCAGCTTCAAAAAAAATCGACGCACGTCGGGTAATATCAAACTTAACACCAGGCACCATGTTAAATGCAATTTCATCAACAACATGTCGGTATGTATCGCCATTCAAATCGGCAGATGTACCCTCAGAAACGCCGCCTAAGTATGAAAAGCCAAGACCAAAATAGGGTTTCACCTTCGATGTTACGGATAGAATATAACCATTGTAAAACTTGTAACTAAACAAGATTTCAGGTGAAATAAGATGTCCCGAAGCCACATAATTTACTTCGTTAATTAATCCCGAAAACTGAAGATAGTTATAATTGAGCCCCATGGTTACATCAAGCGAAGGATTTAGAAATCGCGAAACAGCAATACCCCCTCCATGCGATAAATTGTTGGTGTTCAATAAATCGGTGTTTAGCTCGCCCCGATACTGCAACACCCCATACGATACTTTTATAGCCCACAGATAATCACTATCCTGGGCATAAGTTCTTAACGATGTTCCAAACATCATTAAAACAATTCCGTATATATAAATTGTTTTCTTAAACATATTTTGATATGTGGCAACCACGAAAACAAATATAGTATTTTAGTGTTAATCCCTTCAATTAAATATTAATGGATTGAGAAAATAATCATTATTTTTGATTTCATGTACGCAGTTATCGATATAGAAACAAACGGTGGAAACCAGCAAACAGGCAAAATAACCGAAATTGCAATTTATATTTTTGACGGATCAAAAATTGTCGATTCGTTTACCTCACTGGTGAATCCCGAAAGTTATATACCTTCTTATATTACCGAATTAACCGGCATTACAAACCAAATGGTAGCCAAGGCTCCAAAATTCTACGAAGTTGCAAAAAAAATTGTTGAAATTACCGAAAATCGAATATTTGTTGCACATAACGCAGCCTTCGATTATGGTTTTATTCAAAAGGAATTTACTGAATTAGGTTTTCATTTTGATCGCAAAAAACTTTGCACCGTTAAGCTCTCCCGAAAATACTTACCCGGACACAGATCGTATTCGTTAGGTAAAATTTGTGAAAAACTTAACATTGAAATTAATGGCAGACATCGGGCAGCTGGCGATGCCCTGGCCACTGTTGAGTTGTTGAAACGAATTCTCGAACAAAAAAAAAGAAATGAGCCTTCGCTTTTTTAATGCCGATAACCTAAAAACGAATATTTAACCTTATCGAAAGTATCTTAAAAACCATTCTGCAACAAAATTGGAAGCTTACATTGGCTTATACAATACAAATATTTATTATTTCTCTTATGGTTTGCTATATTTGACAAACTAATTTTTAACCAGAGCACATTAAATGAAATAACTTATGAAAACTTCAAATCTTAAATCACTTTTCACTTTACTTTTTATTGCTTTTAGTATCGGAACAACACAGGCTCAGATATATGAGCGAACCGACACATTAGAAATTCCGATGACCGAACTTATTCCAACCATCGATGCTACCGGTGGCGATCAGGCCTGGGATATTGCAACTTGGGATTCAATTGGACATATTTGGATGCCTTACGATAACAAAGAAAGCCATTTGCGCGACGAAGCCGGGTTAAAAATTTACGAAGGCGAAAACGACTTTAGCGCACGCTACAAGATAATTTGGTCGGATGAAACCAATTTATTGTATTTTTTAGTTGAAATAACCGACGATGTTTTTGTTGATGGATACGAATTGCCCAATGGAGGATATCACAATTACGATATACTCGAAATATTTATCGACGAAGATCGTTCGGGAGGGCCACACATATTCGACAGCAATGGCAACAATGCAGAAAACGCTTTTTCATATCACATGGCAGCTAATGCACTGCCCGATGGCGAAATTCAAACCGAAATGATGGCTCTTGATGCAAAAGGAACGAACTGGGGAAATCATATTGCGAATTACGCCAATCATTTTAAAGATTTCTCGATGAAAAAAGAAGGAAATTTATACACCTGGGAGTTTTCGTTAGCCCTATATAACGATAGCTATGAACAAGATGCACCCGAAGAAGCACGGATTGAATTGTACGAAGGAAAAATATCGGGACTAACCCTTGCCTATTGCGACAACGATACTAAAGAACAACCCGAACCATTACGCGACCATTTTTTTGGTTCTGTATTTGTCCCCGAGTCAAATTACAACAACTCGTGGGAAAATGCCGATTGGTACGGAGTTGTTAAACTTGTAGACAAAAATAGCACCTCGAATGTAAATGTATTCTCACAAAACGAGCTTCAAATAAAATCATACATTTCTGATAATCAATTGAATACATTAATAAAATCAAATAATTTTGGTAAAATAAAAATGCGTATCCTTACACTTAACGGCGCAGAGATAGCCAACACATCAATAAATAAAAACACATTTTCGCACCAATCAAAATTCGATGTAAGCTCATTACATAGAGGCATTTACATAGTGGAATACACCGGCCTTTCTAATAAAACAACATCAAAAATATTTATTC
>JAFGGY010000200.1 GCA_016930365.1 Prolixibacteraceae bacterium
ATGTCCGGTATCTGTTTTTGCCACATTTTGTAGTACTTGCCTTTATTTGCATACAATTCATAATGGTTCCCCTGCTCAATAAGTTCTCCGTTTTCAAGTACTATAATTTTATCGGCATTGATTACCGTACTTAAACGGTGGGCTATCAACACAATGGTTTTACCCTGCCCCCGTAAAGTATTAATGGTGTTTTGTACATAACTTTCCGACTCCGAGTCGAGCGATGAGGTGGCCTCGTCGAGTATCAATATTTCGGGGTTACGGTACAATGCCCTGGCAATAGCAAGCCGCTGTTTTTGCCCACCCGATAGCTGTGCGCCGTTTTCACCAAGGTAGGTATTGAACCCTGCCGGTAATTTCTCGATAAATTGCAGCAAGCCCAACATTTTGCAAATTTCAAGTATATGTTCCATATCGGGCGAAAACTCGCCTACGGCAATATTCTCAACCACATTACCAGCAAATAGCTCTAATTGCTGTGGCACGGTAGCAATCTGTTTTCGCAACGACTGGTTATCGAAATAATCAATATTGTGGTCGCCCAGATAAATCTTTCCTTTTTCGATTTGATAAAGCTTTTGAATTAATACGGCCAGGGTCGTTTTACCCGACCCACTTTCACCAATAATAGCCGTTATTTTCCCTTTTTCGATTTCAAGGTTGAAATTCTTAAAAACATCGACCCTGTTACCGTAACTGAACGATACATTTTCGAACCGTATATTGCCAATAAGTTCGGGCTTCAGTTCAATTTTGTTTTCATGGTTCTCGCGTTCCAAATCCATGATTTCGAAAAGTCGGTCGGCAGCAATTAGCGCGTTCTGAATGGTTTTGTTCATGCCTATTAAATTTGCAGCCGGTCCCGTAAAGTAGCCAATTATGGCATAAAAACCCAAGAGTTCGCCGGGGGTTATTGAATTATTGATTACAAAGCCGGCACCTACCCACAACAGAACAATGGTAAAAACACGGCTTAAAAATTCAGATGAGTTGCCCGAGAAAATTGAATTTAAGCCCGATTTATATACGGTTTTCAACAAACCTACAAAGCGGGTCTCGGTTTTCAGGTTTGCAAAATCTTCAATGCCAAATTGCTTAATGGTTTTAACCGAATTGAGCGATTCTACCAATTGGCTTTCAAGCTCGGCTGAACTCTCCATCAGCTTTCTTTCTTGTTTACGATTGAGCCTGTTCATTATAAAATAAATAATACTGTAAAATGGTACTACCAATACCATGATCAAAGCCAACTTCCAACTGTAAACAAACATGAGCGCGAACGAAAACACCACGATAAATACATTCACGATCATCGAGATTGCTGCATCGTTAATAAATGCCCTGATTTTAACAGCATCATTAATCCTCGAGATTATTTCGCCAACTCGCATGGTATCGAAAAAACGTTGAGGTAGTTTTAACAAATGTTTATAGTAGCCCAGTATTAAACGAGCATCAATCTTTTGACCGGTGCGTAGCATAAATACACTTTTATATGCCCCAACCATTATCTGAACCAATAAAAATGCAATCATTATAACACTTAAAAGGTTTAATAGTCTTGTACTTCCATCAACCAAAACAAAGTCGGTTATTTTTTGAATATAAACCGAGGTTGTCAATCCTAAAGCAGTATATATTATAGCTCCAAAAAGTGATTGAATAAGTATGCTTTTATGTGGTTTCAGAAGAAATAAAAACCGCTTGAAATTTGACACTTTTTCATTTCCGGTTTTAAAATCTTCATTAGGCGCGAAGAGCACTAAAATACCGGTCCATATCTTTTTAAAATCTTCAGTTGTCTCTTTATGCATCCTGCCATCAGCCGGATCCATATATTCTACTTCATTGTTTTTAACCTTATAGATGACTACAAAATGATGCAGTACTTCTTTAACAATAACATGCGCAATGGTCGGTAATGGCACTTGAGGCAGGGCATCAATACCACCTTTAACCCCTTTTGCCGAAAAACCTATATGTTCAGCTGCCTTAATTAATCCAAGTACATTAGTGCCTTTTTTGTCGGTACTTGCGAGTTGCCTGATACGTGCCACAGGTAATCCAAGCTTATAATATGCTGCAATAGAAGACAGGCAAGCTGCCCCACAATCGGTAATGTCTCTTTGTTTTACTTTTATGTTCATCTGATAAAAAATTAGATCCGCCGGAATTGCGCTACCGGCGGATCATCCATTAAATTAACATATATTATTTGTTAACTAATTTCGGATTTAACCAATCATCAACCTTGTCGAATATTAATTGGGATATAGTTCTCTGTGTTAGTATAAAACGCCCGGTTAATGACATTCCTTTTGTCAGCTCACCTTTGTACCCATTTTTCAGTTTTAAATGTGTAGTCTCAAGTGTGCATCTCACTTTGAAAACTGGTTGATTGTTAATGCTGAGGATATCGCCGGATATTTCATAAACTTTTCCGCTTGCCATGCCCCATTGATTATAGTTAAAAGCATCAAGCTGAAAATTAGCATGCATATTTTCACGAAAAAACCCAATGTCCTGTGGTGTAACATAACATTCAACAATCAATTCACCTTTTGGCGATATTTGCGCAAGTTGATAACCGGCAGGAATATAGCTTCCTGTTTGGAATCCACTTACTTGTAACAGCTCACCCTCAATTGGAGATATAACGATATGCTTTCTTTTTTCTTCACGGAGTTGTGCAATTTGAGCTTTGCGTTCGATATTCTCTTGTTGTAGCAAAACAAGTTCAGCATTCCATTTTCTTTGATATTGATCGTGTATATATTGCTCCTTTTTCACGGAAGCGTTGTAGTCATTTTGAATTCTTTTATTATCAACTTTGGTTTCTACATTTTTTGCAAATAATTCATCTGAAATATTTTTTTCATTCAACAAATATTCACTTTGCAATTTCTGCTGATTAATATGGGCAATATATTCGTCATACTCACTAATATATTTTGCTGAAGACAGATTTTCAAACGAAAACGAAAGCATTGACTCAATGTCTGATATAAAAACATGGTTTAATTCAATTCGTTGGAGATGATTTTTAATGTTCTCATCGATATGTTCAGATTCAATAACAAGCAATGTATCTCCAATATCTACATTTTTATTTTCATGAATATTGTTTCTAATAATTTTTCCACCAACTGCCGTTTGTATCGTATTGCTTTCCATTTCTGAACGAATCACCCCCCGGCTTTGCCTTGTTACATTTACTTTGATAAATGGGGTCAGTCCAATTGCAACAATAAACAATACCAGAACAGTTATGTAAATAACATTGCTCTTTCGGGAATATTTTGCATGAAGGTGTTCCGTGGTATTTTTTATTATTTCTTCGGGGAAAAGATCCATTGTATTGTTGGTTTGGTTTTATATTGCAAAAGTAAGTTTCTTCCGTCCAGAAAAATGAACGGGGGCAATTTTAGTATAAGAACCACCTTGCACCGATAATAAATCTTGCTGATCAACAATAACAATGGGTTCTCTAACTACAATTTTTTTGTTCCCCGAAAAAACATATGATTTGATAGACCGGTTAAAAGTAACATCGACATCCATGCTTTTCATCCTGTTAAGTTCGATAAACAACTGGCTTCGTGATATTCTCAATTTTGAAGCAAATTCGTCGGCGGTTCCGGTTTTTTTTAGTTCTATTAGGCGGGTCATTTTTTCAATGACGTAATACTTGTTATTTAGATACATATTGATGGGTTTTTAGATTTTGTTGCTGGTAAACATAGTAATGAGGAAAGAAAAGTGCAAAAAAATAGTTGACTTTTGTCACTTTATTTGACGAACGGCTGTTTTTTTATGATGAATGGAGGGGTTGCTTAAGTCTTTGATTTTAAACATAAAATAGTATTTTTGTGATATTAAATATCAATAGTTCGTTGCTATTTTTAAAGTTGCTGATAATGTACTGCTTGTACCTTGCGGGTTTAATTGTATAAAATATAAGTATTTAATTTGTTACAAATAAAGTCTCATGTCTCGTGTCTAAAATCTAAGGTATTGTTGTTGTAATTTACCGGCAGAATAAAAACTACAAAATGACAAAATTCCTCAGCAAATACCGCATCGAACCAAACCGATGGATATATTGGG
>JAFGGY010000201.1 GCA_016930365.1 Prolixibacteraceae bacterium
TGTTTCCGGAACGGGTGTCCGGATCATTCCAGAATGGCCGTCCGGATGTTTCCGGAATGGGTGTCCGGATGCTTCCAGAATTTGCATCAACACTTAAATTTATTTCATATTTGAAAATTTCAAACAAAGTCCACAATATTATTCATAAATCTCTTTTACAAGCGTATCGCTTACAATAGGGAGAACTACATGACAAAATTCTAAAGTTTTTTACCAGACAGCAACGATTGTTATCAAAAAGAAAAAATTACATGAACATGTCTTTTATTTCTATGTTTTACTGAAACAACACAATCTCAATCTCTACAGTGTAAACGGATGATTAAATGAAGTACATATTATTACTAATAAAACATTTATTTAACAAAAAGTGAAATTATGGCACGCATTAAAAAAACAGATCGCAGAACATTCATGCGTAACTTGGGGATAATAGGTGCAGGTGGAATACTGTTACCTGGGATGATGAGTTTTTCATCTCGTGTAAAGCCATCTGTAGGATCAATAGCACGCAGAGATAAAAAGCTGGGCGTGGCCTTGGTTGGCCTGGGGAGTTACAGCTCGGGGCAGTTAGCACCTGCCTTACAGGAAACTCAATATTGTAAGCTTTCGGGTATTGTTACCGGCACACCATCCAAAGAAGATGAATGGATGAAAAGATATGATATCCCTAAAGAAAATGTGTATAATTACGACAATTTCGATAGCATTGTTAACAACGATGATATTGACATTATTTACGTTGTATTGCCCAACAGTATGCATGCTGAATATACCATTCGGGCGGCAAAAGCCGGCAAACATGTTATTTGCGAGAAACCGATGGCTACAACCGTAAAAGATGCGGAGAATATGATCAAGGTGTGTAATGATAACAACGTTAAGCTTTCATTGGGATACAGGTTGCATTTTGAGCCATATAATCTGAGGGCTATGGAACTTGGACAGAAAGAAATATTCGGCCCCGTGCAAAATTTTAGTGCCGGATTTAGCGGTATGATTAATAATTGGGAATGGAGACTTGATAAGGAAATGGCAGGTGGTGGACCGTTGATGGATCTTGGTATTTATACCATTCAGGCAGCTTGTTACAATATGGGCGAGTGGCCTGTAGAGGTTACCAAAGCTACCTATGGTGAAGTAACAAAGCCAGGTTTGTTTAAATCGGTAGAACAATCGATTACATTTACGCTGAAGTTTCCAAATGGTACTACCTCATCTCATTCCACCAGTTATGCAAATAATGAAAGTTATTTTGAGGCTAAAGCAAAAAACGGATGGTGGAAACTAAATCCGGCATACTATTATGGTTACATCAGAGGAGAAACAAATGAGGGGTCTATGAGACTGCCAAATGTTAACCAGCAGGCCCGGCAGATGGATGCTTTTGCACTCAGTCTGATGGATGATATGCCTATATTAGTTACAGGTGATATGGGATTGCGCGACATGAAAATAATGATGGCCATATACGAAAGTGCTGATACTGGAAAACCTGTAAAATTGGATCTGGAAGATTTGAATATTCCTAAATATGATCTTCACCAGACGATAAATGATGATTTATATTCCTAGATGCAAGTACTAACATGTCTTGAGCAGTAATTATGTATTGTCTGATTTGGCATTTCTCCTAAATGGCATGAGTAACATCTCATGCTTTTTCTGTCCTGCAAATGATATTATGTTCGGGGTGAAAATGATTTAAATTACAGAATACTATAGCTACTACAGTCCAACCCTTAATTCCACAAACATGCCGTTCAATCCATAACCACAGCAAGCAATACTACTCGCCATAACTCGAGCAGTCCCAGCAATGCGTACAGAGCTTTTCTTTGGGCAACCCGATAGCCTCAATTAAATCGTTGAGCTTTTGAAACTTTAACGTCGTAAGCCCGAGGTCTTTTCGAATTTCTTCAACCATATTTTTATATTCGGGCGTACTGGGGTCGGCATATTTCGAGAAATCGACCTCTTCGGTACCTTCCAGTTTGAAAATTGCTTTACGGGTAGCCAGTTCGAGTTTGGTTCGCGAACGGCTAAAGTTTAGATATTCGCAAGGGTAAATCAGCGGCGGACAAGCAATGCGCATGTGCATGGCCTTTATGCCGGCAGCCTGCAAATCCTTCACATTGTCGCGAAGTTGAGTCCCACGAACGATGGAGTCGTCGAGGAAAATCCCGACTTTATCTTTGATAAGTGCGCCGTTGGGAATCAATTTCATTTTAGCAACCAATTCGCGCATATCCTGGTTTTGCGGCATAAAGCTTCGCGGCCAGGTAGGCGTATATTTAGCATACGGACGCATTTTCGGAATACCGGCTTCGTTTCCGTAACCCAGGGCATGCCCTACACCCGAATCGGGAATTCCGGCCACAAAATCGGCCTCAACATCGTCGTTCTGTGCCAGCTTTGCCCCACTGCGATAGCGGGTTTCGTCAACATTAATCCCTTCGTAAAACGATGGTGGATAGCCATAATACACCCACAAAAAGGAGCAAATTTGCATTTTCTCTTCGGCGGGTTTTAAGGTTTGGTATCCCTCCGGGCTGATTTCGACAATCTCGCCGGGTCCCATATATTTATCGATGGAATAATCGAGATTTTCGAACGAACTGGATTCGCTTACAGCACAATAGCCCTGCTCTTTTTTACCAATAACAATGGGAGTACGCCCGTACTTATCGCGGGCAGCAATCAGCTTATCTTCATTCAATATTAGCATTGAACATGAGCCTTTTACCGAGTTATACACATTTTTGATACCCTCTTCAAAGCTTTGCTTTTCGCAAATAAGCATGGCAACCAATTCGGTTGGGTTAATACCCCCCTGGCTGGTTTCCGAAAACATTTTATTCTGATTCAGAAAACGCCCGGCCAACTCGTCGATGTTGTTAATTTTAGCTACCGTGCTGAGCGCAAAACGCCCCAGATGCGAGAAAATCACAAGCGGCTGGGCTTCGGTATCGCTTATAATGCCTATGCCCGATGTACCCGAAAATCCATTTACATCGTTCTCGAACTTATTGCGAAAGTAGCCATCTTCGAGGCTGTGAATTGCCCGTTGATACCCTCTTTCTTTCGAAAAAAATGAAACGCCTCCGCGCTTTGTTCCTAAGTGTGAATGATAGTCGGTACCGTAGAAAACATCGGCAACACAATCGATAGTAAGGGTTGCCCCAAAAAATCCGCTCATTGGTTTTTTTATTTTGTTATTGAGGTTGACAAAAATAGAAATATTGAGCGGTTATAAAAACAGAAAACCCAAAACGGGCATACAAATAAGCGTAACACTTAACACGGGCTTTAACCTAAGTCAAAACATATCGACCTTGCTTTTACGATTCAATAAAAAAACTTGTACATTTGATAAGATTAAAAAAACGATACATGGAAGAAATTGGAAAAATTGAACTACGACACCTCACCATAAAAGATTACGACGGACTGATAGAATCGATGAAAACGGCCTATAAACAATGGCCCGATTCATACTGGGAACGCAAAAGCATCGAAAAGCTGCTACGTATTTTTCCCGAAGGGCAAATGGCCGTGCTGGTTGATGATAAAATTGTAGGTGCTGCGCTATCGATTATTGTAAAATACAGCCTTTTTGACGACACCCACAGCTACAACGAGATTACGGCCAACGAAACGTTTAAAACCCACACCAAAAATGGCGATGTACTTTACGGCATCGAAATTTTTATTGAGCCCGACTACCGTGGATTACGCCTGGGGCGCCGCCTGTACGATGCACGCAAAGAGCTGTGCGAAAACCTTAACCTGAAAGCCATTATTTTTGGTGGACGCATTCCCAATTACCACAAATATGCCAAAGAATTAAGCCCAAAGCAATACATACAAAAAGTACGCGAGCGCGAAATTGAAGACCCCACTCTAAACTTTCAACTTTCGAACGATTTTCATGTAAAAAAAGTAATCAAAAACTACCAGGAAGGCGATAAAGAATCGAAAGATTACGCGGTGCTGCTCCAATGGGACAATATCTACTACGAAAAAAAACCTTCCATCATATCGACCAACAAATCGATTGTTCGGTTAGGGCTTATCCAGTGGCAAATGCGCCCCTACAAAAACCTCGACGAACTGTTTGAGCAAGCCGAATTCTTCATCGATGCCGTTGCGGCTTACAACAGCGATTTTGCCCTGTTTCCTGAATTTTTCAACGCCCCGCTTATGGCGAAATACAACGACCTGAATGAGGCCGAAGCCATTCGCAAACTGGCACAATATACCGATGAAATACGCGACCGTTTTTTGCAACTGGCCGTGAGCTACAACGTAAATATTATAACCGGAAGCATGCCCTTTGTTTCGGAAGAAAATCACCTGTACAATATCGGACATTTATGCCACCGCAACGGCACCTACGACACCTACACCAAGGTACATGTAACCCCCGACGAGAAAAAAGTATGGGGCTTGCAAGGTGGCGATTTTGTAAGTATAATCGATACCGATTGTGGCCCGGTTGGTGTGCTGATTTGCTACGATGTTGAGTTCCCGGAACTTTCGCGCATTATGGCCGACAAAGGCATGAACCTGTTGTTTGTGCCATTTTTAACCGACACCCAAAACGGCTACTCGAGGGTTCGGTACTGCGCCCGCTCGCGCGCCATCGAAAACGAATGCTATGTGGCTATAGCCGGCTGCGTAGGCAACCTGCCGCGGGTTGAGAATATGAGTATTCAGTATGCCCAATCGGCTGTATTTACACCCTGCGATTTTTCGTTTCCGGCCAATGGCATTAAAGCCGAATCGACACCCAACACCGAAATGATTTTGGTGGCCGATGTGGATATCGACCTGCTGCGCGAGCTGCACACCTATGGCGGAGTACGAAACCTTAAAGACCGTCGCACCGATGTTTACGAAGTGAAATACAAAAACCATAAATAACACCAACAATGAGCAACGCTAAAAAATTTGGAACAGCTCCCGTTTTCTTTACAGCCATATCAACCATTCTCGGAGCCATTCTCTTTTTACGCTTTGGATTTGCAGTAGGCACCCTGGGGTTTTGGGGCGTAATACTGATTATTTTGCTGGGGCACCTGGTTACCATCCCTACCGCTCTGGCCATTTCGGAGCTGGCAACCAACAAACGGGTTCAGGGAGGAGGCGAATATTTTATCATTTCGCGTTCGTTTGGCTTAAACATTGGTTCAACCATTGGCATTACCCTGTTTTTGTCGCAGGCTATCAGCGTTGCATTTTACGTAATTGCCTTTACCGAATCGTTTGAATTTTTATTCAACTGGGTTGCCTCGAGATTTGACTTCGAGCTGCCCCGGCAGGTGATAAGCATTCCGGTAATGGCCATACTGGCCGTTTTGATTTTAAAAAAAGGTGCCACCCTGGGGGTTAAAATGCTTTACTTTGTTGTAGCCATACTATTCATTTCACTTACCTTTTTCTTTTTAGGCAAAACAGGCTATGTGCCCGATTCGGGCACAGGACTTAGCAACCTCGAATTCCGAAACAGCGGCGATTTTTTCATGGTGTTTGCCATTGTGTTTCCGGCATTTACAGGCATGACAGCAGGTGTTGGGCTTTCGGGCGACCTGAAAAAACCATCGCGGTCGATTCCACTTGGAACCACTCTTGCCACCCTAAGCGGTATGATAGTTTACTTTTTTGTAGTATATAAATTGGCTATTTCGGCTTCGCCCGAGGACATGGTCGAAAATCAACTGGTTATGGCCAACATTGCTATTGCCGGTGTAGCCATTATTCCACTTGGGCTGGCTGCATCAACCGCATCGTCGGCTATTGGTTCGATACTCGTTGCACCGCGAACACTGCAAGCCCTGGCACGCGACTATTCATTCCCCTCGCGAAAACTGAACATCTGGCTATCGCGAGATAAAAACGGCGACCCTGCAAATGCCACCTGGGTTACTGCTGTTATTGCTTTCGCTTTTGTTATTATGGGCGATGTAAACGCCGTGGCCGAAATCATTTCGATGTTTTTTATGGTTACCTACGGAGCTATTTGCCTTATCTCATTTCTCAACCATTTTGGAGCTTCGCCATCGTACCGGCCATCGTTCAGGTCGAAATGGTACCTGTCGATGATTGGATTTGTGGTTGCGGTATGGGTTATGTTCAAAATCAACTCGGCCTACGCTCTTTCAGCTTTTGTGGTTATGATTGTTCTTTACCAATACATCACACACAAAAACAAAGACCGAAAAGGATTCCAGGCCATATTTGCCAACACGCTGTTTCAGCTTAACCGCCAGCTGCATGTATATGTACAAAAACAACAAAAAAACACCTCGTCTCAAGAGTGGCGCCCCAGCGCATTAAGCATCTCGCAAGACACTTTTGAGCGATTCGACCTGGTGAAACTACTCAACTGGATTTCGTATAAATACGGGTTTGGCACCTATTTGCACTTAATACAAGGCTACTATTCGAAAACTACCCACCAGCAGGCCGAAGAGGAAATACAGAAGATAAAAAACCTGTTTGCCGATATCGAAAACCATGTATTTATCGACTCGCTCATTTCGCCATCTTATACCTCGGCTATTGCCCAGGCAATACAATTACCCGGCATTTCGGGTATGGAAAACAACATGGTTATTCTCGACTTCGATAAAGATTCGGGGAAAAACCTGAACAATGTTATCGACAACCTTGCCTTAATTCGGTCGGGTTGCTTCGATGTTTGCATTCTTGCATCGACTAACCGGCCTTTTGTACCCGGAAAAGGAATTCACGTGTGGATTCGTTCGGGCGATTACGATAATGCGAACCTGATGATTTTAATGAGTTTTATTATATTGGGACACCCCGACTGGAGAAAATCATCCATCAATATTTTCAACATTTGCGACGAAAAAGATATTGATAGCACCAAAGAAGCACTCGAAAAAATGGTGGTCGAAGGCCGTTTGCCCATTCACGCCAAAAACATTAACATTATACCACGCCGCGACGATGTATCGTCGAAAACCATAATTAACGAACATTCGGCCAATGCGGCACTAACCATTATTGGTTTCAGGCACGAAACACTAAAAAACAAAAAGAGCGATTTATTTATGGGCTACGACGAACTGGGCACAGTACTATTTGTAAACTCGCACGACCAGAAAGAAATAAGCTAACATACAACCATCAATATTTCGGTATTAATTTTAAATTATTGATAATGTGACATTTTACATCAATTGAATATTTTATCAAATCACAAACATTTAGCGCTTTAAAAATCTATAGTCTCATGTCTTATGTCTAATAATCTATAAAACTATGGCACGATTTATTAAAAACCGAAAAGCACTAATCGATAAAGGGCCGGGAAACGTTACCTTTATTGGCCGCCAAAAAATGGACAAACCCCGGTTCAGACTTCTGTCGTACAACCTTTCGGAAGTAATTGAACACGAGACCGATAATGCACACGACCTGGTTGCAAAGCTATCGGACAAGCATGTAAACTGGATTAACATCGACGGGCTGCACAATCCCGACGTAATTAACGAGGTTGGACGCTCGTTTGAGCTATCGCCGCTGGTACTCGAGGATATTGCCAACACCGACCAACGCCCCAAAATGGTGGAAGACAACCATAACATTGTCGTCTTCATGAAACAGGTTCAGCTTTCGGCCGACACACAAAATGTTCAGTCTGAACAAATTACCCTGGTGTTGGGCAACAACTATGTAATCTCGTTCCAGGAACAAGTGGGTACTTTTTTTGAACCCATTCGCCAGCGGCTGCGCGATAACATTGGAAAGCTTCGTTCGCTCAAAGCCGACTACCTGTTTTACCGCATTATCGACACCGTTGTTGATAACTACATGGTATGTCTGGGCTCGTTAGGCGAACTGATTGAAGGCAACGAAGAACATATACTTTCGAAAAACAACAAAGAACTCATTGAAGAAATTTACCATCACAAAACCGAAATAAGTTTTGTGCGAAAAGCGGTTAGGCCTGCACGCGAAATAAGCAAGCAACTCAAAAACAGCGAATCGGGCTTACTCACACCAAAAACACGACCATTTTTCGACGATATTGACGACCTGGTAACCCATGCCATTGAAACCATCGATGTGTATTACACCATGATTAGCGACCAGCTCAACATCTACAACACCAACCTAAGCAACAGCGCCAACGAGGTGATGAAAGTACTTACCATATTTGCAGCCATATTCATTCCCTTGACCTTTATTGCCGGTATTTACGGCACCAACTTCGACTATGTACCCGAGTTGCACTTCAAATACGGCTATTTTATGATGTGGGGCGTTATGCTGCTAATGGCCATAGCGATGTTGCTGTTTTTCAAAAAGAAAAAATGGTTGTAAGCAATTCTCATGCTGCACAGTATAAATTGACACAGGCAACAACATCATCGTACTAAAATACTTTCTATATTTGCGCGATTTTTTTGCTTAAGAATTACAAAATCAAACCAGATGAAAGGATTTTACACCATCGCGCTGCTTGTTCTGTCGAACACCTTTATGACATTTGCCTGGTACGGACACCTTAAGTTTAAAGAAATTAAATGGTTCGAAAGCTTGCCGTTAATAGCTATTATCCTAATTAGCTGGGGCATTGCCCTTTTCGAATATTTATTCCAGGTGCCGGCCAACCGAATTGGTTTCAAAGCCAACGGAGGCCCGTTTTCGCTGGTCGAGCTTAAAGTTATACAGGAAGTTATTACGCTTGTAATTTTCACCCTGTTCTCCCTCATCTTTTTTAAAACCGAAACCTTCAGGCTCAATCACCTCATTGGATTTATCTTCCTTGTTTTAGCCGTTTTCTTCATTTTTAAGAAATGAAGACAATTATTCCATCCACTTATTTTTAGAATTATTTAACAACATCCATTCAACAAAACAGCTTAATAATTGTATTGTGTGAAAGAAACTGTTTAAGTTTTATCCTTCGGGATGTTTTTTTGTATTGAGCCCTTACACTTCTTCAAAATATCCTCATATAGCGGTGCTATTATCGTAAATTTTGAATCGTTTAAGAACTCAATACATTAAAAACATCTTCCAAAAACAAAATTTAAACAGTTTCTAAGTGATTTTGATGTGAACAACCAATCTCACATCTAAAATCTCATAATCTCAATACTAAAAAGATGAACACACTATTTTTAATCCTGTTAACCCTGAATGGTATGCAAAACGATTCGACACAATACAATAAACTGAATGAGCTGGAAAAGTACGTTATTGAAATGAAAGGCACTGAACGCCCGTTTACCGGCGAATATACCGACCATTTTGAGCCGGGCACCTATGTGTGCCGAAAATGTGATGCCCCACTTTACAAATCCAATTCAAAATTTCACTCGGGCTGTGGCTGGCCCAGCTTCGACGATGAAATCGAAGGTGCTGTTATGCGTACCCTCGATGCCGACGGACGCCGCACCGAAATAACCTGCAACAACTGTGGCGCCCATTTAGGTCACGTTTTCCTGGGCGAAGGATTTACAGCTAAAGACACGCGACATTGCGTTAATTCGGTTTCGTTAAAATTTGTGCCCAAGCAGAAAAATGAAACACAAAGACACGAAGACACAAAGTAAAAATATTTACATACTAAACTAACAACCATGAACTTACGAGGCGAAACATTTCACAAAGCAGATATCAAAATAACGAGATGGATGGCCAATTATGGGCTTATGCTATTGCGCATCAGCATTGGTATTGTTTTTTTCTGGTTTGGGATACTCAAATACTTCGAAGGGTTAAGCCCTGCCGAGGGTATTGCTGTTGAAACCATCGAGGTACTAACCTTTCACCTTATTCCGGAGAAAATTATTTTATACGGTTTAGCCACCTGGGAAGTAGCCATTGGAATTGGTCTTATCTTCAAGCTGTTCATGCGTGAGACCCTGCTCTTACTCTTCCTGCAAATGATTGGAACCTTTACGCCCCTGTTTATTTTTCCGGGAGAAGTGTTTCATGTTTTCCCAATTTCATTAACACTTGAAGGACAATACATTATTAAAAATATTGTGATTGTTAGTGCGGGTATAGTTTTGGGTGCTACCGTGCGGGGCGAATCGCCAAAGCCTGCATAAAAACCTTACTCCACCGGAAAACCCAGTGCCCCGGTTTTGGTTGATGTACTAAAATCTACCGTCAGGGTTTCATCAACATCGGCCTTGTCATCGTAATCAATTTGTATCCGTATGATTGCCGTACCCGAAGTCGCCTCCGAAGTTAAATTAACACTGGCATATCCACCTGTAGGGAAGTTATCGTTATATGTCCATACACCATCAGCTAATGATGTTTCTGACAGCAAACTACCACTACCGTAATCTTTTTCGGTATATTGAATTTCAACCGGCGCTCCGTTTGTTCCTGTAACTGTTACAGTATAATCAACGGGGTAAAACTTTGTAGTATCGATAGAAGTTTCTAACCCTTTTTTTCCGCTAAAAGGTAACATCCATGTATTGGCATCAACGTAATCTTCATTACCAGTCAGTTCTGAATACCAAACAACTAAATACACATTAACATAACCGTCCTGGGCACCAGATTCAACCCAAACCCCGGCTTTATCGCCATAACTGAATATTCCGTTATAGCTCCACTCTCCAGGGTTAATGGTTTCCGTTTCGAGCTTACCACCCGGTTTATAGTAACTGATTACAGCTTCGTCATTGGCTTCAGCTGAAAAATCGACATCATAGCTTACCTCAACCTTGTTTAGTAATTCTTCAATGTTACAAGCTGAAAATAATCCAGCTGTAAAAAGTAAAAGAATAAAAATGCCCTGTTTACGCATGATTTAAAATTTACAAGTGATCAACAATTCTCAACTCCACCCTACTAAAATACGTAATATTTTTTAACCCCCTGCTTGCTGTCAAAAATCATATAAGCACTTTGATGTATTTTTAGTAATTTGCTAAAAATAAAAATTTAAAATTATGACAACACCCAGAGAATACATAGAAGCCAATAAAGAACGTTTCCTTGATGAACTTTTCGGCTTAATTCGCATCCCGTCAATCAGCTCAGAACCTGCCCACAAAGACGACATGTACCGCGCTGCCGAGTACTGGAAAAAACTGTTGCTCGATGCCGGAGCCGACAACGCCGAGGTTTTGGAAACCGAGGGCAACCCGGTAACCTACGGCGAAAAAATAATCGACCCGGCAAAACCTACCGTTTTAGTTTATGCCCACATGGATGTGATGCCTGTTGACCCTATCGAACTTTGGAAAACCGAACCTTTCGAGCCTGTTATTAAAGATGGCAAAATATGGGCTCGTGGTGCCGACGACGATAAAGGACAAGGCTTTATGCACGCCAAAGCTTTCGAATATATGGTTAAAACCAACACCTTGCCCTGCAACGTAAAATTTATGATTGAAGGCGAAGAGGAAATTGGCTCACCCAGCCTTGGCGCATTTTGCGAACAAAACAAGGCCATGCTCCAATCGGATGTAATACTGGTTTCGGACACCACAATGCTGGCACCCGGAAAACCATCAATAACAACCGGATTACGTGGTTTAGCGTACTGGCAGGTTGAAGTTACCGGCCCTAACCGCGATCTTCATTCGGGCCTATACGGAGGCGCAGTAGCCAACCCAATTAACATTTTGTGCTCCATGATTAACCAGTGCACCGATGAAAATAATGCCGTTACCATACTAGGCTTTTACGATACGGTAAAAAATGCTTCCGTTGCCGAGCGCGAACTTCTTAACAAACGCCCGTTCGACGAAGAAGCATACAAGCAGTCGATTGGGGTAGATGAACTACAGGGTGAAAAAGGCTATACCTCCATTGAACGCACCGGCATCAGGCCTTCGTTTGATGTGTGCGGCATTTGGGGCGGATACACCGGCGAAGGGGCAAAAACAGTGCTGCCATCAAAAGCGTATGCCAAAATATCGACCCGACTGGTACCCAATCAGGATTATAGAGAAATAAACAAACTATTTGAAGACTACTTCAAAAGCATTGCGCCAAAATCGGTTAGGGTTAAAGTCGAAGCCCTACATGGCGGACAAGGCTACGTATGCCCCATCGACCATCCGGCATACCTGGCTGCCGAAAAAGCATTGCTCGACACATACGGTGTAAAAGCCATTCCGGTTCGCAGCGGTGGCAGCATTCCCATTATCTCAACTTTTGAACAAGTACTTGGCGTAAAATCCATACTGATGGGCTTTGGCCTCGAATCAGATGCCATCCATTCGCCCAACGAAAACTTCCCGCTCGATAATTTCTTCGAGGGAATTGAAACCATTCCAAAGTTTTATCAGTATTTTGCAGAGTAATTCGATTTGACTGAAATGTGGTACACGTATTTTTGGAATGATTTCATCAACAACATAGGTTACTTTTTTAATGTGGCCTATGTGGTTACTATTTTGGTGGTTGTATTGCTAATCGTATTCGAAAACCGAAGCCCACTGAAATCAATCAGCTGGATACTGATGATTACACTGATTCCTATTGCCGGGGTGGTTTTGTATTTCTTTTTCGGTCAGCGTTACCAAAAACAAATACTTTATAGCCGTAAGGCTTTGCGATACAAACGCAGGGTGAATGCCATTGCACGCAACCAACTCAAAGAACTGGCACACGTTACCGTTAAGGATATGAACAGTAAAATTGCCGAAAAGAAAGACATTATGTCGTTGTTGCTGAATAACGACCGCGCTTTTTTAACGCATAATAAGAATGTAAAAATACTAAACAACGGAAGCGAAACATTTGCCGAACTGAAACAAGCATTTAAACAAGCCCGCCATCACATACACCTCGAATTTTACATTTTCAGGTTCGACACCATCGGCAATGAGCTTTTTGAAATTCTGAAAGAAAAAGCCCGGCAGGGTGTCGAAGTTCGCATAATTTACGATAGCGTAGGCAGTTACAAAATGCCCCGAAAAAAGAAAAAAGAAGCACGCGAACACGGCATCAGGCTACGAAGCTTCCAAAAGGTTATTTTTCCGCTGCTCTCGTCGAAAGTAAACTACCGAAACCACCGTAAACTGGCTGTAATTGATGGAAAAATTGGCTTTACAGGCGGCATAAACATTGCCGATCGCTACAACGAAAAACACAATCCTGATTTGTACTGGCGCGATACCTTTGTAAAAATTGAAGGCAATGCAGCAAATGCCTTACAGGCAATTTTTATTGATGACTGGTTCTACGTTTCAAAAGAAAACATTTATAACGATGTTTATTTTTTCGAGGAAAAAGAAAGCCAAAATAACCTGACCCAAATTATATCGAGTGGTCCCGACTCAGGCTGGCACGCCATTTCGCAGTTCTATTTCAGCGCCATCACCTCAAGCAAAAACTACGTATATATTGCCAGTCCGTATTTTATTCCCAACGATGAAATATCGTTTGCCCTTAAAGCGGCAGCCTTACGAGGTATCGATGTGCGCATTCTTATTCCCAAACACTCCGATACGTTTATTTCGCGCTGGAGCACCGAATCGTATATTGGCGAAATGCTTAAGGCCGGAGTTAAAATCTATCGCTACACCAAAGGTTTCATGCATAGCAAGGTGGTGGTTTCCGACGATGTAATGTGCTCAATTGGTTCGGCCAACCTCGACTACCGAAGCCTCGAAACCAACTTCGAAATAAGTGCAGTGTTTTACGACGAGCGAATTGCAAAAGAAGCAGCACAGCATTTCATGAACGATTTAAAACAATCGGAACTCGTAAAAATCGACGAATGGAAAAAGAGGCCAATCTATAAAAAGTTCACCACTTCGTTTGCCCGCCTTTTTGCTCCGCTAATGTGATTTTAAAAAGTTATAAAGCAACATACTTCTAATTGAATCATGAGATTCTAAACGTGAGGCCATAGACTTGTTTGTAATACACCAAACATCAAGGCTTTAAACAAACACGCAATCGAAGCATATGCATTTCATTGTCTGCATATTCAAAAATAGCAACGAACTATTGTATAAAAAAGCGAAGTGTTTTAACACACCAATCATTCTCTGTAAAGAAATATCGATTTTCTTTACAAAAAGGATTACATTAGTAAAGAAATTGTAAAACCTTTTACATTATGTCCGAAAATAAAGATTTTGTCTTGAAAGAACTTCCTTTAACTGTTGATGTGGAAACAAAAGCGGTGTTAAAAAGTCTACCCAAAGCTCATGCTGCATTGGCTGAGTTAAAAGGTATTGCTTCAACAATTCCTAATCAAATTATTTTAATCAACACATTAGGACTCCAAGAAGCAAAGGACAGTTCTGCAATTGAAAATATAATCACAACACATGACGACCTATATAAATCAGAATTGAATCTTGACTCTTTTAATTCATTACAAGCTAAGGAGGTTCAAAACTATATCTCAGCATTAAAAAAAGGATTTGAGTTAGTTAAAAACAAAGGATTGATTACAAATTCAATCATCATTGATATTCAAAGTGAACTAGAGAAAAATAATGCTGGGTTTAGAAAACTTCCTGGAACGGCTCTTAAAAATGCAGCGACAGGAGAAACAGTTTATACTCCACCACAAGACATTAATGACATAAAACGTTTAATGTCAAACCTTGAGAGGTTTATTAACGACCCAACAGTCTCAGACTACGACCCATTAATAAAATTGGCAATAATTCATTACCAATTTGAAAGCATTCACCCATTTTATGATGGAAATGGAAGAACTGGCAGGATTATAAACATTTTGTACTTGATTCTTGAAGAATTACAAACTTTGCCGATTCTTTATTTGAGTAATTATATAATCAGGCATAAAGCGGACTATTACAGGCTTTTGCAACAACTTAGAGACAATGAACATTGGGAAGAGTGGTTACTTTTCATGATAACTGGTATTGAAAAAACGTCAAGAGAAACGATTGACTTAATTAATGAGATAAAAAAATTAATGCAGGAGTTTAAACACAAACTTCGAGATAATTATAAATTTTATAGTCAAGATTTATTAAATAACCTTTTCAAACATCCTTATACGAAAATTGAATTTGTAGTAAATGACTTGAATGTTTCAAGGATTACGGCAGCGAATTATTTAAATAAATTGGCAGACGACGGACTTTTAAGAAAGAGTAAGATTGGCACAGGGAATTATTACATCAATGAGTCTTTGTTTAAAATATTGACAAACAGATAAAAAACGACAACTACTAGCGCCAATAATGCGCAAACGTTATTGGGTTAGCGATTTTCTTTGCTGAAACGCCTTGCCACAATACTAACATAAAACAGCTGAAATGCATGATAAATCATAATGGGAACCAGGAAAATACTTCCCAAAGGTGAAGCCCCTACCAGTACACTGGCCATTACCGAACCGTGAACAAGCGATTTTTTCGACCCACTGAATAATACCGTAATTTGTTCTTCCCGATTAAAATTTAATCGTTTCGAAAGCCAGCCGGCAAATCCAAAAACCGTAAAAAACAAGGCAATAACAGCGCATCCCAGCAAAATAAGTGTCCATTTGGGTATCGACATAAAAACACCGTTCAAAAATGAATTACTGAAACTGTTATAAACAATCGACAGGATAACCGTTTTATCGAACATACTTAAATAGCGCTTATTGCGAGTTGCCCATGCCCCCCAAAACCGGTTTAACAACAAACCAACCGTTACCGGAATAAAAATCTGAATGATTAAGTCAATTAAGGTTTGCGAAAAATTAAAATCGCTATTGGCCGTACTCAGAAATAAACTCATCCACATGGGGGTTATCAAAATACCAATGATACCCGAAATACTGGCATTAAAAATAGCTCCGGGAATATTGCCACGTGCAATCGACACCATAACTACCGACGAAGAAACCGTAGAAGGCAAGGCTGCCAAAAAAAACACCGAAAGCCACAAAGTGTAATATTCTCCATTACGGAAAAATGGATAAAACACCAAGACCAACAAGGGAAAAAACAAAAAAGTAAGCAGCTGAATTGTGATGTGCAGCCGCCAGTTTTTCAGGTCGTTAACAAGCTGCTTCGGCTTTAGCCTTAGTCCGTAAAAAAAGAACAAGGCCATAATGGCATAATGAATAATCTGAACCAGCTCCACGCTGTCGCCCTGTGCACCAATGCCCGGAACAAAATAAGCCAGCACAATCATTCCGACAATAAGGCTAACAAAGCCGTCGGGCAAAAATCGTTTTATATTTTTCAGTGTAATCACCACTATGCTCAATGTGCAGCCTGAAACTGGTTCAGAAAGCGCACATCGTTTTCGAAGAACAAACGCAGGTCTTTAACACCGTATTTCAGCATTGCAATACGTTCAACCCCCATTCCAAAGGCAAAGCCGGTATATTTCTGATTGTCGATTCCACATAGCTCAAGCACGTTGGGATCGACCATTCCGCAGCCCATAATTTCGAGCCATCCGGTGTATTTACATACGTTGCAACCTTTGCCGCCACATATCGAACAGCTCACATCCATTTCGGCCGATGGTTCGGTAAACGGAAAATACGAAGGACGCAGGCGTATTTCGGTTTTCTCGCCAAAAAATTCGCGTGCAAAGTAAAGCAGAGTTTGTTTCAAGTCGGCAAACGAAACATTTTCGTCAACATATAAACCTTCAATTTGATGAAATATACAGTGCGCACGAGCCGAAATTGCCTCGTTACGGAAAACCCGTCCCGGGAAAATGGCACGGATTGGCGGTTGCGTTTTTTCCATCATCCGAACCTGCACACTTGAAGTATGGGTGCGCAATAGCACATCGGGATCTTTTTCGATAAAGAAAGTATCCTGCATGTCGCGGGCCGGGTGTTCGGGTGCAAAATTCAAGGCTGAAAAAACGTGCCAGTCGTCTTCAATTTCGGGACCTTCGGAAACCACAAAGCCCAAACGGGCAAAAATGTCGATAATTTCATTACGAACCACTGCCAGCGGATGGCGCGAACCCAGATTCATCGATTCGCCCGGCAAGCTGAGATCGGCGCCCTGCGAACCACCTTTCTTCTCCGAAAAAGAATCTTTCAGGCTATTAATTTTATCCTGGGCAAAGGCTTTTAAATCGTTAATCGCGGCGCCCATTGCTTTTTTCTGGTCGTCAGGCA
Source organism: Prolixibacteraceae bacterium (assembly GCA_016930365.1). Classification (GTDB taxonomy): domain Bacteria; phylum Bacteroidota; class Bacteroidia; order Bacteroidales; family Prolixibacteraceae; genus Roseimarinus. The sequence continues at coordinate 17,084 of JAFGGY010000201.1, forward strand.
CATTTTTAAACTCCCCAAACAGCTGCGATATCAAACCTTTCTTACTAAGATACTTAATACGTAAAGCTTCGGCTTCGTCTTTTGTTTGTGCGGTAATCGCTTCAATTTCGTGCTGTAAAGCTTTGATTCTATCTAACATTTCCTGCGCATTTTCGATAAGTGTGCAAAATTAACAGAAAATGTGAAACAATTAAAATTAAACCTTCGCATTAGCCACAACTTCATATAACAAATCATACTGCAATTCAAATTCAAAAGCTTTTTCACAAAACAAACAAAAACAGGGTGTTGTTTGTATTACAAGTAGTGTTAAAAATAAAACCAGGTTGTTATGAATAAAGAAGAATACAAAAAAGAAGCAAAACTGCTTATTAATGAACTATTTGCGAAAATCGACGAACTTGAAGTTAAAAGAAACAAAGCAAAAGCTGATTTGAAAGTCGAATACGATGAAAAAATCGCTAAACTTAAAGCACAAAAAGATGAATTAAATGCAAAATACGAAGAATTGCTTGAAGCCACAGATGAGAAATGGGATATGGTTAAAGCAGCCTTTTCAAAAGCATCCGATTCATTTAAAGACGGGTTTTCAGAAATTGCTTCTATTTTCAATAAGTAGTTTGCTACCTAATTTCGGAGTATTAAAAAATCATAAAAATTCAGTCGGATTATTTTTTTAACAATAGTTCGTTATTATTTTTTATGTCATTGGTAATGAGTTGTTTGTGTTTTCTTGTTTCGATTATCTAAATTACTGATATTTAATTCATCACAAAACATAAGTCTCATATCTCATGTCTTTTATCTAATTCGCTAATGCTAGAACCATAAATATGCCGCATAGCGGCTGGGGTACTAAAATCTAACGTACTATTGTAATAGCACAATACCTAAAAACAAGCATGGATATAAAATCTTCCACAGCACGGAATTTTTAAAATCCATGCTTGTTTCGCTTCATTTCTGTTATTTTTGTTTCGAAAACACAATACGCAATGAGAAACATTTTGATATTCATATTACTAATCGCGCTTTCGACTCCGGTGGCGGCACAACAAAATCAGGCACAACAACAATTGAGCAAATCGCAGCTGGCATCGAAGTATTATCGCGACAAAGAATTCGATAAGGCTCGCGATCTTTATCTCGAGTTGTACGAATCGACGAAAGTAATTTCCTATTTCAATTATTATATAACCTGCCTGGTTAATTTGAAAGAGTTTGAACAAGCCGAAAAACAACTGACCAAAGTGCTTCGAAAAACCAACGATGTAAACCTCGAAATTACCTTAGGTTATGTTTACAGCGAAATGGGAGACTTTCAGAAATCGGAAAAAACCTACCAAAAAGTAATCGACAATATGAAGCCCAACAGGGCTACCATAATTAGTATTGGAAACTCATTTTATAATCGTCGAGAATTTGAATTTGCCGAGAAAACATACATCCGTGGACAAGAGCTGATGCCCGATGAAAATTTCCACAGCAATCTGGCCTCGGTATATGCCTATCAACGCAACTACGACAAAATGATGGCTGAATACCTGACTTTATTACGAAGGGACGAGACTCAAACATCCAGGATTCAGTCGCAATTGCGTTCATTGCTGCGTTACGATTTCGATAACAGCCTGAGCGAAACATTGAAACGTGAGATTATCAAATCGATACAAGCCGCACCCGATGTTACCGCATTCAACCGCATGTTAATTTGGTTTTTCACCATCGAAGAAAATTACGAGCAGGCCTTACTCAATGCCATTGCACTCGACCGCAGAACAAACCAGGAAGAAAACAACATTCTAAATTTTTCGCGCAGTGCTGCCCGAAACGGACTCTATGAAATTGCACTCAACGGACTTGAATACCTCGAAAACCGAACACCACAGCCCAAAATAATTAACGACGTTAAATTGGAAATTGTAAATACCGCCTATTTACAATACATCAACACCCCACCTGATGAACGCACAAACGGAGAAGAATTACTAAGCCAATTCGATGGTATTTTAGCCATGTTGGGCTATTCTCAACAAACAGTCGGGTTCATACGTACATACGCTCATTTTCTGGCATTTCACATGAACAAACCCCAAAAAGCACAAGACGTACTCGAAAAAGGACTATCGTCGGCCGGGATGAACAATACAAGCCGTTCGGTGCTGCAGACCGAAATGGCCGACATATATGTTTATGTAAACAAATTATGGGAAGCAACCCTACTATACGCTCGTATTATTGAGGCCAATAAGGGAAACACACTGGCCGACGAGGTAATGCTAAAAAGAGCCCGACTTTCATTTTATATTGGCGATATCGAGTGGGCCAAAGCTCAACTTGATGTGCTAAAGGCCAGCACTTCGAAATTTATTGCCAACGATGCTATGGACTTATCGCTGCTCATTACTTCGAACTACGAAATGGATACCATTACCGAACCCGTTCAAATGTTTGCTCGCGCCGAACTAGCCGAGTACCGAAACAACGACGAAGCTGCCTTACGAACACTCGACTCGTTGACCAAACAATACCCAAACCACTCGTTAAACGATCGTATTTTAATGAAAAAAGCTGAAATCAGTTGTAAAAAATTCGACTTCGAACAATGCGCCAATTACTACCAACAAGTGTTTGATAAACATGCATACTCAACCTTAGCCGACGATGCTATGTACAAAATGGCTCGTTTGTATGAAGAAAAAATGATGAAAAAAGAGCAGGCTACAGAATTATACCGAAGAATAATGATTGAATACCCCGGCAGCATTTATGTGGCCGATTCGCGAACCCGCTACCGCGAGCATACCGGCAAGGCTCAGGAACAAGAAATGACTCCGTATGAAATGCACGATTTCATTGTTGAATAAATGTTTTTTTGAGAAAAATAACTGCTATAAAAAGTGAAACAACCATATATTATTTTAGGTATCGACCCCGGGTCAAACGTTATGGGCTACGGGCTTTTACAAATCAACCAAAAGAAAACGGCCATCATTACCATGGGAGTTATATCGCCCGGAAAACTTAACACCCATTACGATAAATTAAAATTCATATTCAATCGTGTATTAAGTGTAATTGATGAATACAAACCCGACGAGGTAGCACTTGAAGCTCCGTTTTATGGAAAAAACGTACAATCGATGCTGAAATTGGGACGTTCGCAGGGAGTGGCTATGGCTGCCGCACTTTACCGCGATTTACCAATCTTTGAATATGCTCCCCTAAAAGTAAAACAGGCGATAACCGGCATGGGACGAGCATCGAAAGAGCAAGTGGCCTACTTTTTACAAAAAATGTACGGGCTTAACGAAATCCCAACCGAAATGGATGCAACCGATGCCGTTGCTGTCGCTTTTTGCCACTACCTTCAACAAGGTAAACCAACTCAGGAAAAATCATATTCGAACTGGAATGATTTTGTAAAAAAGAATCCTGGAAAAATAAAATAAACAACATATTACAAACACTACTGACCGACAAAAAATGAGTTAAAAATTAGGGACAAGGCCAAAACCTCGTCCCAAGGTTGTAAATTTGTGTTGCTATACAAA
>JAFGGY010000202.1 GCA_016930365.1 Prolixibacteraceae bacterium
CTATTTTCTATTATTCAAATGGTCTGAAATACGGAGAGTGTTATATTACCACCTTTGTTGCTGTAAAAATATTCTGGGATACCATTTTGGGTGGTTGTAAACTAATTTTTTTTTTTGCATTACTCATTCGCTTTTTTAAATATAAGTATTTTTTTTAATTCTTTTGAGTGGATTATTAAAAGGTTTGTAAAAACATCTTTGTTTTGTTGTGTGTTGATTGTCTTAATGTTATAAACGTTATATAACGGTTACATACACGGTTTAATAGATAAAATAATATATTTCACCGAATTTTTCCATTACTTTTATGATATAAATATTTTTTGAGTCCGACATTTTTTCGAAAGTTGAGACATTTAAATTAACTGGTCAATTCGAGTTAAGAATTTTAATAAATTATGACAAAATAAAAAAGATGAAAAAAATTAAAACTATTTTATTGTTTTTTGTATTAATAATAACTACAACTTCATTTGCTCAGACTATTAACCCTGCGGATGTGAAGCGTAATATGAAACGTGTAGCCGACTGGCAAATTGAACATTACAGAGATATTTATAACTATGGAAAATCCCACCATCCATTGGATTGGACAAACGGGGCTCTTTATGTTGGTATGGTAAAATGGGCAGCTATGGCTGAAGATACCACGTATTATAATTGGTTAAAAAATATTGGCGAAGAACATGAGTGGAGTCTTTGGAAACGCACTTACAATGCAGACGACCATACAGTCGGACAAATGTATTGTGAATTGTATCGGAAATATGGTAAAAAGGAAATGATTGAACCAACCCAAAAGCAGTTTGATTTTATAATGTATCATCCATCCAAAAGCAACTTGAACTGGAATACCCCATTTCATCAGGATCGTTGGAACTGGTGCGATGCTTTGTTTATGTCGCCCCCTGTTTGGGCACAGTTATACAATATTACAGGTGAAAAAAAATATCTCGACTTTATGGTGTCGGAGTATAAAGCAACCACAGACTTCCTCTTTGATAAAAAAGAAAATCTTTATTACAGGGATGAAAGCTATATGGGTAAACTGGACAATGGTACAAAAATATTTTGGGCGAGAGGCAATGGATGGGTGTTTGCAGGATTGGTTAATATCTTATTGGAACTTGAACCTAATAGTACTGAATACAAATACTTCCTGAAGATTTATAAAAAAATGGCCGAAAAGCTTATTCAAATCCAAACGCCACAAGGACATTGGGCTATGAGCCTGTTGGGACAAGAGTTTTACTCTACGCCTGAAACAAGTGGGTCTTCTTTCTTTATATTCGGATTGGCATGGGGTATTAATAATGGAATTCTTGACTATGAAACCTACGAACCTTCGGTGCGAAAAGGATGGAATGCTATGGTTAGCTACATTACCGATGACGGAATGCTTGGCTATGTCCAACCCATTGGTGCTGCGCCTGGCATGGCATGGGCAGATAAAACCGAAGTATATGGCACTGGCGCATTCTTAAGTGTTGGTTCTGAAGTATATAAGCTATATAGCAAATAGATATTATACAAAAAAAGGAGTGTATGAGTACAATAACTCAAGGCAGGAGGGAATACCATTCCCACTGAGCATTGGTTGCTTATGGGTGTGGATTTTCAAAACGATTAAAATAAAGTATCTTCGATTGTAGTGAAAACTTTTATTGATGAAGCTGAAAAATATTTGGATAAGTAATATATAGCATTGCCTTTGTCGCTTTATCGCGAATATGTACAGAACGGAAATCGTACAAATTACCAAAATGTATACTTCGACAGACGATATCGATTGGCTGTTATGGTGGTTGCAGAGTGGTTGGTACAAAAGAGACGCTTTGTAAATGATATTGCAGATGGTGTTTGAGCTATTTGTGAGGAAACTACTTGGGCTATACCTGCTCGCCTTCGAAAGCCTGATGGTGTGCCAATTATTAAGTAACCGGTATTAGATCTCTTTGCATCCGAAACTGCATCAATACTTGCATGGACTTATATTTTAGTGCAAAAACAATTAGGTGCAATATCGTCAGATATCCTTGTCTGGATTAAAGAAGAAACGAAATTTAGGGTCATAAGTTGACTTTCGATTCTAAAAAACTCAATGCAAAAATCGAAAAAATTGAAATAACAGATCGAAATCTTAATGCTCTTTGGAGAAGCATGGTATATCGTGTGGTATTTGAAATACTTAACAACAATCTGCATGGAGAATTGAAAGTGGAAGTACATAAATAGAAGACATAAAAAAGCACCCTTAATGACTATTATTTTTTTGCAAAAATAAATATAAGTAATGGTAATAATATAATGTCGCATTATTATGCAAAACGCTTAAATATAGCTTAATACAAAAATAATAAAAAGGTCATAGACCTTATAAAAACAATACTATATGAAGATTTTTTTCAAATACATTTTATTTTTTCTGTTTATAGCATGTTCATCTGTTATAGAAAAGAAATATGAGAACTTAAAACTTTGGTATGAGCAACCTGCCAGTGCTTTTATTTCCGATCATCCAAGCGGCTGGCACAACGACCCCGAATGGCTCAAAGCACTTCCCTTAGGAAATGGCTCGTTAGGGGTTATGGTTTTTGGCGATGTAAATAAAGAGCGCATTCAATTAAACGAAGAAAGTATGTGGTCAGGAAGTCATGATGCCAACGACAATCCTGATGCTTATCTACATCAGGCAAAAATCAGACAATTGCTTTTCGACGGAAAATACCGTGAGGCAACCGAACTAACCAATAATACCCAAATTTGTAAAGGTCCCGGATCGGGAAGAGGCAATGGAGCAACAGTGCCATTTGGTTGTTTTCAAACCTTGGGCGATTTGTGGCTTGATTTTGAAAAATCCGGCAGCTACGAAAACTATTATCGGGAATTGGATTTAAACGATGCTGTTGTAAGGGTTAGATACACTCAGGATGGAGTAAATTACGAACGCGAAATTTTTACAAGTCAACCCCATCAGGTGATGGTTGCTCGTTTTACTGCCGATAAGCCCGGCCAAATTTCGTTTAACAGTAGTATGACTCGCCCAGAAAGGTTCAAGACCTATACCGAAGATGGACAATTGATTCTTTCCGGAGCTTTATACGATGGGAAAGGTGGCGAGAACCTTCGATATATGGCACGTTTAAAAGCGGTGGCTGAAAATGGTGAAGTTATATGTAATGATTCTGTTTTGTCCATCAAAAATGCTGATGAGGTGGTACTTTTGCTTTCGGCTTCTACCGACTACAAATTGGAGTATCCAACCTACAAAGGGCGAGACTATGTTAATATTACCATGCAAAATATTGAAAAGGCAAGTCAAAAAAAATATGACGACCTTTTAAAAGCACATACTAATGAATACAGTAAGTATTTCAATAGGGTTCACTTTCTGTTGGGCGGAACCGAAAAGGATACGGTACCAACCGACCTGCGAGTAAAACAATACAAAGGAACTAAAAACGATCCTCGTTTGTACGAACTCATTTTCCAGTATGGTCGTTATCTGCTTATTTCATCATCGCGTCCCGGAACCCTACCTGCAAATCTACAAGGTATCTGGGCTAATAAAATACAAACACCTTGGAATGGTGATTACCATACTGATGTAAACCTCGAAATGAACTATTGGCCTGCAGAAATTACCAACCTCTCGGAAATGCATTTGCCTATGTTCGATTTGATTGCTGCATTGGTTGAACCGGGAAAAAAAACAGCCCAAATTCAGTATCAAGCAAAAGGCTGGGTGGTGCATCCAATTACCAATGTATGGGGTTATACTTCACCCGGCGAAGATGCCAGTTGGGGGATGCACACCGGTGCCCCTGCCTGGATTTGCCAGCACATTGGTGAACATTATCGCTTTACAGGAGATACTGCCTTCATCGAAAAAATGTATCCCGTACTAAAAGGGGCTGTTGAATTTTATATGGATTGGTTGGTGGTTCATCCTGTTACCGGCAAGCTCGTTTCTGGCCCTGCTGTTTCGCCCGAAAACACATTTATAGCTCCCGATGACAGTCATTGTCAAATAAGCATGGGACCTACACACGATCAACAGGTTATTTCGCAATTGTTCGATGATTTTGCGATGATATCGAAAGTTTTAAAGCTCAATAATGATTTTGTAGCTGAAGTTGAAAAAGCCAAAAAACAACTGGCAAGTACACAAATAGGCTCTGATGGGCGATTATTAGAATGGGACAAGGAATATCCTGAAATTGAACCTGGACATCGCCATATCTCTCATCTGTTTGACGTTCATCCTGGAGCAAAGATCAACCCTATTCAAACACCCGAATTGGCTAAAGCGGCAGAGAAATCTTTGATGTATCGCTTGGAAAACGACAAGAATTATGGAGCCGCAAGTATTGGCTGGAGTGCTGCTTGGCAAATTAGCCTTAATGCCAGACTGCACAGGGCCGAAAAAGCCATGGAAAGCCTCCATTTAGTTTTAAGTCAGAGTACTAACCTAAACCTTTTTGGAAACTGCCCCCCATTTCAAATGGATAATAATTTTGGGACAACAGCCGGAATTGCCGAAATGCTGTTGCAAAGCCATGTTCAGGATGAAAACGGGTTGTATATCATCCATTTATTGCCGTCTCTTCCGGCATTGTGGAGTGAAGGCTCTGTTTCGGGCTTAAAAGCGCGTGGCAATGTAACTGTTGATTTAAACTGGAGTAACGGTGTTTTGGAACAGGCTACGTTTACCCCGACAACAACAAAACCATTTATAGTAAAATATGAGAACCAGCAGAAAATAATATCGCCAGAAAATTGTAATACTATTCGATTAACGAAATCCGATTTTTTAAAGTCGTATTAAATTTTGGTTACTGAGTAGTTGCAGTATTATAATGTCGCATTTTTATCGTGTAAAACGCTTAAATAAACCTCTATACAAAAACAATAAATAGGTCATTGACCTTAACAAACATAATTTATTCGTAAAATGAAAATTATATTTCACAAATTGATTGTAATGAGTATGTTGCTCTATGTTTTTTTTGTAAGTTCTGCATTTGCTACAATTACTTTGCCATCTGTTTTTTCCGATAATATGGTGCTCCAGCAAAATTCCGAAGTCGACATATGGGGTTGGTCAAACGCTGGTGAAACTATCAAAATTATTCCCGGATGGAATTTAACCGACACAATTAAAGTAAAAGTAGATAACATGGCAAAATGGTCGGCAAGACTTAAAACTATCGGTGCAGGAGGACCTTACAACATTCAAATAATAGGCGGTAGCCAACTGGAACTTAAAAATGTGATGCTCGGCGAGGTTTGGATATGCAGTGGCCAATCGAACATGGAGTGGAGTGTGAATATGGGTGTCGAAAATGGGGAAGAACTTGCGGCTCAGGCAAATAATCCTAATATTCGCATTTTTAATATGCCTAAAATTGGCGCCATCTATCCACAGCAAAATTGCAACACCAACTGGGTTATTTGTACCCCGGAAACTATGCGACAGACCAGTGCTGTTGGCTACTTTTTTGCAAACGAGCTTCAACAAAAACTCGACGTGCCCGTCGGGATCATCGTGGCTGCATGGGGAGGGACACCAGCCGAAGTATGGATTGAAAAAAGCCGTATCGAAAAAAATCTCGAATTGAAAAATGCCAAATATGCTTTGAATTACGATTGGTGGCCGAGCGAACCTGGCGTTTTGTTCAATTCTATGATCGCTCCTGTCGTTCCTTTTGGTATTGCAGGAGTCATTTGGTATCAAGGCGAGTCAAATGTCGGTAATTATCAGGTATATGGTTTATTAATGAAAACGCTTATTGATAACTGGCGTAGTAACTTTAAAAATGATTTCCCTTTCTATTTTGTTCAAATTGCACCATATAACTATGGCGACGACGGAACATCCGAGTATGTACGCGAACAACAAGCTTTAGTTGAAAAAAACGTTCCTAAAACAGGGATGATCGTGATTTCAGATTTGGTTGATAACATTAATAATATTCACCCCCGAAATAAGCTTGATGTTGGTATACGACTTGCCAATTTTGCATTAACTAAAACCTATGGAAAAAAAGTTTATGCTTTTCAAAGTCCTCAATATCAATCTATGCGTATTGAAAAAAATAAAATCAGGCTTATGTTTAATCATGTACCAACAGGATTGAAATCTGTTGGAAAAACACCTATGCGTTTTCTTATTGCCGGTAGCGATAATAATTTTGTGCCTGCTACAGCTAAAATTGAAGGTAAAACCATATTGGTTTACGCCAAGCAAATAAAAAATCCTATATCCGTACGATATTGTTTCGATGATGTTTCTTTGCCCGATGTTTTCAGTAACGAAGGTCTACCATTGGCTCCTTTCAGAACCCATAACCCATAGAAGAATTGGGATATTTTGAATTATTAAAAAAGGTCGTTTTATTTTTATTTCATTTTTTTCAATTTTAAAAAATAAATTATGAAAAAGGTTATTCTATTATTAGCTTTGTGTTTGTTATTCAATTTTATTAATGAAAATCTTAATGCCCAGCCTTTTATTGATGCCACTGGTAAGGTTGCTCCGATTAGTGAGAATGGTGTTTTTTATGCTTCTTTAAAATTAACTGATGCAGATTTGGATGGCGCATACGATGCCGCTTTTGCATTGTCGGAAACTGCTATTACCGACTGGCCCGACTATTCGTGTGTGGTAGCCTTTTATAGCACTATTACCACCAGAAATGGCAATACCATGGTGCCTTCAACGATAACGGTTGATGTCGGAAAATGGTATGACATTTGGATTGATGTAAATGTAACTACAAAAACCTACGATGTTTATTATAAAACAAGTGAAATGGTCAGTCATGTTTTAGTTGCCAGCAATCAGGCCTTCAGAAAAAACTCCATCAGTTCTATCAATCGATGGAGTTGTATGCACAACATACAGGGCGAACCGGATTTTTTATCTGCAAAATCTGTGGGAATGGTTAGTGCTGTTGGCGATTACCCAAATTCCGCAAACATTAGCGAACCTGACCTTGCACTTGTATCTGCATCGGTTGACTTTTCGGTGGTAACATCAATATACGACAGAAAAAAAGTGTTGAACGTTGCCAGAGGTGGACATGGTATTAATACCGATCTTAGATGGATGCCTTCCTTTTATGATAATTTAGTGGAAATTGGTATTGATGAATTTAGGGTTGACTGGGTTTTGGCTGACTGGTTTTATAAAGTGGTTTCGCGTGATGATTTAGGTCAATTAAAATACGACTTCTCTAAATTGGATCGGGTTATTTTACCAATGGTTAATAAAGGA
>JAFGGY010000024.1 GCA_016930365.1 Prolixibacteraceae bacterium
AGTCGAAAGATAAAATAATTAAGACAATTATTTTTCAATATCAACCCGAATGTTAAAGTGATCCCGTAGAACTTGCTGTGTGCGCTAAACGGACAACGAATTTATAGCTCATGCTCTGCGAAATATTTACAATCACCACTTATTGTCAATGCGTAAAATTGACCCTGGCGGGTGCGAATGTTTATAGCTATTGATGTATCCTTAACGCCATTCGACCGCGAGGGCGTAACGATTCCGTGTTGTACTATTATTTTACAAATGTTCAATATCGCCAGAATTGATTGAAACGCAATTTTTTTAATAATCAATATCCAATAACTTTTGATCTTTTGAACGATAAGCTTTTTTAACAAATATCAGGTAGCTCTTGTCGGTACCTATTCCGATTATTTTCTATTTTTGAACTTGTGAAAGCAGAAATTATAACCATAGGCGATGAAATACTCATCGGACAGATTGTAGATACCAATTCAGCATGGATGGCTGAAGAACTTAATAAAATTGGGGTGGGGGTTACGCAGATTACTTCCATATCCGATACTCCGGTGCATTTGGTTAATGCCCTCGATGATGCACAGCTTCGTGCCGATGTTATTTTGATTACCGGCGGCCTGGGACCTACAAAAGATGACCGGACCAAAAAGGTACTTGCCGAATATTTTCAATCGTCGCTGGTTTGTCATAAGCCAACGTTAGAGCATGTAACTGCCTTTTTTACGAGGCGCGGACTTGGTGTTAACCAACTTAATAAGGACCAGGCTTTGGTGCCCGAATGCTGCGAGGTATTGCATAACCCATCCGGAACAGCGCCGGGCATGTGGTTTGAGAATAACGAAAAAATATTTGTGTCGATGCCTGGCGTACCCTTCGAAATGAAGAGTATTATGTTGGAGGCTGTGTTGCCTCGCTTGAAAAAAATAAACGGTGGTGGTGTTATTGTGCATAAAACAGTGCAAACCATTGGTATTCCTGAATCGATACTGGCCGAAAAACTTGAAGAATGGGAGGATGCCCTGCCTGATTTTATTCATTTGGCATACTTACCCAATCCCGGACAAATACGCTTGCGTTTATCTGCTTTTGGCAACGACGAAACTCAGTTGAGAAAGGCTGTTGAGCTTGAAATTGAAAAGCTGAAAAAGATAATCCCCGAGGCTATTTTCGGGTACAATAACGATACTCTGGCTGTCGTGGTCGGTAAAATGCTAATGGAAAAGAAAGCTACAGTTGCCACAGCCGAAAGCTGTACCGGTGGACAAATTGCTCATTCTATCACTTCGGTGCCGGGAAGTTCCGGATGGTTTAAAGGCTCAGTTGTAGCTTATTCCAACGATATAAAAACCGATGTTTTAAAGGTTAATCCGAATGATATTGAAAAACATGGGGCTGTGAGCGAGCAAGTAGTCAGGCAAATGGCCGATGGTGTGCGCAAATTATGTAATGCCGATTATGCCGTAGCCACTTCGGGAGTTGCGGGCCCGGATGGAGGAACAGAAGAAAAACCCGTGGGCACAGTTTGGATTGCTGTTGCATCACCCGTTGAAACAATAGCACAAAAATTCACCTTTAGCAATAACCGCGAACGCAACATCATACGTTCGTCGCAAACCGCATTGGATATGCTGAGGTTGGTGCTGGAAAATAAATAGATATCCATGAAAAAACTTCTTAAAATAACTGGCGTCATTATTCTTGTTCTTGTTTTGGCAATTCTTCTGATTCCTTTTGCGTATAAAGGCAAAATCAGTAATGCATTGCTGTCCAAGGCAAACCAGAATGTGAATGCCAAAATTAGTTACGGTAGTTTCCATCTGTCGTTAATAAAGTCCTTTCCCGATTTTAATGCTTCATTTAACGATGTTGCTGTTGTTGGGCTCGATGAGTTTGATGGTGATACCCTGTTGGCATTTCGTAATTTGTCGGTTCAACTTGACATCCGCTCGGTTTGGAGTGGCGAAAACCTTGTTCTGAAGTCTTTACGTCTCGACAAAGCCCTGGTTCAACTTTTACAAAGCGAAAATGGTGCAGTTAACTGGGCAATTGCCCAAACGACTACTTCCGACAAATCAAAAACCGAAACCGAAAGTGCCGGGGCGTCTGTAAAATTACAACTTCGTGAGGTTGAACTATCCGATTTTGATTTTATTTATTACAGCCAAAAACTCGGTTTTTCATTTTCGATATTACATACCGATGTGTCGATGTCGGGCGCATTGTCGGGTAATTCTACATTGCTCGATATTGACGCGACAACTCCTTCGGTTAGTTTTAGTTACGATAGTGTTCGATACATCGACAACGGAACGTTTAATTTGCAGTCCCGCCTGGTAGCCGACTTCGAGAAATTCGAATTTGGTTTCGACGCCGGTAAAACACGTGTAAACGATATGCTGGTTTCGATGAATGGCGGTTTTTCGATGCCCGGCGATTCCCTGGTCTTTGATTTGGGATTTGATGTGCCCGAAATTGACATTCACCAGCTATTATCGCTTGTCCCCGATGCATTTAAGCAATATATGACCGACATTGAAGCCAGTGGCAAGGTCGATTTTGGCGGTCGTGTTAAGGGAATTTATTTTGATGATATTTACCCTGAAATAAACATGGGGCTAAATGTTAGCGATGCTGAAATAAAATATCCGGGCTTACCCGAAAGTATTAAGTTGCCTGTTTTGCTTGCCCGTGTTGCGAAACCCGAAGGCGAACTCGATTTGCTTACCATTGGGCTCGAAAAAATGATGATGCAAATGGCCGATAATCCTTTTGAAATGCAGGCTATGTTTGGAACTTTATTCAGCGATCCGTATATCGATGTTGATGCAAAAGGGCTGATTGACCTTGAGACTGTAAACAAGGTAATACCCTTGGGCGACACGAAAATGACCGGAATGCTTGAACTTGATGCACAAATGAAAGGCAATTATTCGTCGCTTGAACAAAACGATTTTGCATCGTTCGTGTCGTCGGGAATGGCTACGCTAAATAATTTTTTCATTCAAAACAGCTCGGTGCCACAAGGTGTAACCCTGAGCCGTGCCGCACTTGAATTACGTGACCAGGATATTACCCTGCGTAACCTTGCCGGCAACATTGGGCAAAGCGATTTTAACCTTGATGGAAAACTTACGAACGTCGTTACCTGGCTTTTTGCCAACGATGAATTAAAAGGTCGAATGAATCTGAAATCGAAATTGCTGAATCTGAACGAGTTTATGACGCTTTATACCCCCGATAAACAAGCCGGCGAAGCCGATTATATAAAAACCGACAGTACCCGCCACGACAGCATTCTGCTAACCTTACCCGCTAAAATGCACCTGGTTTTCGATGCCGGAATAAACCGTTTGCTATACGATCAGATGGATATTACCAATTTTAACGGAATGTTGGTTTTACACAATCAACAGCTTGAATTGAGAGGGCTTGATATGCAACTTATGGGTGGAAGTATGAAAATGGATGGACTTTTGGTTGCTGATGGCCGGCAAAACCCGACGCTGGATGCCCGGCTCGAAATTGTCGGTTTCGATTTGCCAACAGCCTATCAGCAGCTTTCAGTGGTTCAGAAATATTTGCCTTTTGCAGCAAAAAGCCAGGGGCGTTTTTCGTCCGTATTGAAATTGAACACCTTACTGAACAGCGAAATGAAAACCATGCTCTCCGATTTGTCGGCCAGTGGTTCGTTTTCGAGCAAAAACTTAAAACTATTGAATACCGATATTTTTGATAAACTGAGGGGAGTGGTTAAATCAAGCTACTTCAAAAATGTTAGTGTTGACGATTTTACTACCGGTTTTGCCATCGAGAATGGAAACCTCGAAGTTGAACCTCTTTCAACTTCAATTGCTGGACAAGCTGTTCAGCTTTCGGGTTTGTATAATATTGGCGGAACACTTAACTTTCGGGTTGATGCTCAGGTTGAAAAGAAAGTGCTTTCGGACGATATTCAAAATATTATAGCCTACATTCCGGGCAATCAAAAAGTAACGAGCGTTGATGTGGGCTTCAATATAAAAGGCGATGCCAAAAAACCTGATGTAGAGGTTGATACCGAAAAAATTAAAAAGCAGGTACTCGACCAGGTGAAAGGAAGTTCGCTCGACGAAATTGAAGATGCGGCTAAAAAATTGTTGAAAGATTTGTTTAAATAGAATTTGTTAAGTGTTTAATATTTATTGATGAAAAATTGTTGAAAAATGAATGTTTTAAGAAAATTAAAAATGTTTTGTTCAATTAGGTTTATCATAGCGTGTTTACTAGCTTCGGTGCTGTTTTCGTGTACAAAAAACAGTGCCGATTCCGAACAAATTTTATATAATCGTTCGTATAAAGAAGCCATTGCTGAGAGTCAAAAAGCCTTGAATGATTATTTTTTCACCTCGGTTATACCGGGTATGTCGGTGTCGGTATCGGTCGATGGCGAAATTGTTTGGTCGCAGGGTATTGGCCAGGCCAGTAAAGAACTGGATGTGCCTGCCGGCCGCGAAACAAAATATCGTATTGGTACTGCATCGGAGTTGTTTACAAGCTATGTGCTTGCAATGTTACAGCAGCAGGGGGTGTTGAATATCGATAGCAGTTTTTATCATTATATTCCTACCTTTCCCGAAAAAGAGGGCGATTTTACCTTACGCATGCTTGGAGCGCATACCTCAGGATTCGAAAAGCAACCGATTAACGAGATAGTACGCATCGATTCGATTAAAACGTTTATTGATTATGTACATACGTTTAAAGACAGTGAACTTTCGTTTACCCCCAACAGCTATTACGAATCTTCGGTTTATAATACAGCTTTATTAGCTGTTGTAGCTGAAACAGTAAGTGGTAAAAACTACGAAACGCTGGTAAACGAACTGGTGAAAGATACACTTGGCCTGTCGTCGTTACGATTCGATCATCCATTGGTTATTTTTGAAAATCGGAGCAATTTTTACGAACTCGATTACATTGCTCGCTTGAGTAATGCTGTCGAAGTAAATTTGAGACCTTTTGCACCGCTTGCCGGTATTTTGTTAACAGCCGACGATTTAAGCCGGGCTGCCTGTGCTATGTTAAGTCCGGGGGTGTTTACAGCCGAAACGATTGAAATTCTAACCACTCCCCAGGTTTTAAATTCAGGAGAAGAGCTCTTTCGCAGCTTTAGTTGGTTTTTATCGACCGACCGACAAGATCGAAAGTTTTTGGTGCAATTAGGCAATATAAGCGGAGGATCATCGCTTGTTGTTGTTTATCCCGAACAAAAAGTAGTAGTTTCGATTGCTGCTAATATAGATGTCGAAAACGATGAACTGCCGGCTTACCATATTGCTCAGATATTTTTGAAGCATTTGGAGGCTGAATAATTGTTATTGTTTTGGTATTATTAAAATGCTGTCCGTATAAAATTAAGGGTTTGGATGGCAACGAAGTCAAATCCAAACCCTTTTACTATAGTTCCAAAAATTGTAATGCAATTTCTGTAAGCTTATTTTAAGTCCATTTTCCAATGTTTAGCAATGGTTTCCAGTTCCTTTTTTGTAAGGTATGTTACCGCACCATGTTTGGGACGTTCAAAATTGGTTGTTTTCATTACTCCCTTATTAAAATGGCCAATATCTTTAAAAGTTTTGAAATCGCTTGTTTCGCTAAAACCCATATTGTTTGGCCGTGCACCATAAACATCGTACATAAGCACATATTTATCAGTGCCAAGTCTTTTAAATACATTGGGTGCTTCAGTTGAAACGGTTTCCGGGTCAATTCTAGTGGTGTTTACTTTATAACCCTCGTTAATTTTATCGGAAACCGAATGCAAAATTTTGGCATCAGATACATAGAACATTTGGTAATCATCTCCAACCTTGGTAATGTCACCATCAAGACCTCCTATTTCGGTAATTCGTTTTGGGGTGGTTTCTAATTTTGTAAAATCTTCATTGGGATATGAATAATACATGTTGCACTCTTTGTTGTTGTAGCGAATGGTGAAATAAACCATCATTTTATCTTCAACTGGATCGTAAACCGTTTGAGGTGCCCATGAACAGTCGATATCTCCAAGTTCAGGAAATGCTAAATCAACACGAAAATCGGAGTGTGTCCAATGGATTAAATCGTATGATTTCATTAAAACAATCGCACGGTTGTTGCCCCAGCCATATTTTTCGGCCGGACGTTGAAACTCTGTATCGCGATAGCCTGCCCGTTTCCCAAAAATATGTAAATCGGTCATAACCAAATAAAATGCACCGTCAGGGCCACGGGTAATGTGAGGGTCGCGTACTCCTTTTTGTTCGGCCAATTCAGTGCCTAAAAAAACCGGTTCCCCTCCGTTTACGTCAGTAAAAGTATAACCATCGGTACTGACAGCCATATAGGCAGATTGGTTCTGATCTTTAAAATAAACCAACAGGTATCCTTCTAAATCCTGTTCGTTAAAACCTGGCGTATTTCCCGGTTTTTCGAGTTCTGGAACAATGACAATGCCTGTTTGCGCTTCCACATTATTTTCTTGTGCCATAACTGCATTTGCACCAAAAAGTAGTTGTGCAAAGCATACCATTTGAATAAATGTTTTTCTCATGTTTTAATAATTATTTTCCCTATTTTTATTTTTTTCAACACGTTGTTGCTGTATTAAAACCACTGATAATGAGCTTTATGAATTCAGATTGCTGATATTTAATTTGTAACAAACAAAATCTCACAGTCTCACAGTCTCACAGTCTCACATCTCACAGTCTCACATCTCACAGTCTCACAGTCTCACATCTCACATCTCACATCTCACATCTCACAGTCTCACAGTCTCACAGTCTCACATCTAACTTACTATTGGTATTATGGATGATATCTTTCTCCTAAAATTAGTTTGTCTCCACTATCATCTACTTCATAAATTTGAGGTTTTCGTGGTCCTCTTTCTTCAGCATGGTGTATAATGAATAAGGTTTTTCCTTCGAATGTTTTGAATAACATACCATGACCGGAATTGTCTCCTTTAAAGGCTTCTTCTTCCTGTACCCATGGGCCTTTAATGCTTCCCGATTCAGAGTAGGCAATTCCCTGTGCATATCGGTTTTCGCCCCAGCTTGACCATAACATTCCCAGTTTGCCTGTTTGTGTGCGGAACATTTGTGGCCCATCGGTAACCCAGCCCGGCATTTTCATGCCAAAAGTGGCCTCACCAATACTGTTCATTTCTTTCGACCAGGCTGCTTCACTGGCGCGAAACATTGTTTTTGGTTCGGCAGTGCGATGGGTTAAATCTTCCGACAAGGGGAAATAATCCATTGTCCCGTCAATTATTTGTGTCCATTCATGAACGAAAACCAAGTAAACGGTATCGTTTTCTTCGTAAAGCGTACCATCAATAATATCCCAATCTTTTGGGCCTAAACAAAAATCGTATTCTTGAACCAATGGTTTATAAGGCCCTTCAACTGAATTGGCCACTAATAGTTGAGTTTGGTTCATTGGTACATTGTATCTGCGAGGTACGGCTTCGATTAACGTCGTGTGGTCGCTCCAGGTCCCAGCCAAATAGTACTTGTCGTTAAAATGATGAATTTCGGCAGCAGCAACCCAAAGGCTATCCATCCATGTGCCGGTAAGATCGATAATTGAATGAGGGCCTTCCCACATTTTTAAGTCTTTACTTTTATACAAATTACCACCTGTACTTGTAAGATAATAAGTGTTCGTTTTTTTATCTGTAAAAATAAAAGGATCGCTCATCGAAAGTTCATCAAGCGAAACGGTTCTAACTTCAGGGTCTAGACGTTGTAATCGCGCCCCTGGACGACTTTTCCATTTTTGGGTGCCAACATTTCGCATTCTTCCAAAGCTATTTTGATTTGGATTTGACAAAGGTGCCTGTTCACCGGGTACAAGTTGTTCGTAATCCGCTTCCTGTTTTTGTTCTTTAACCTCTTGTTTTGTGTTGCACGAGATTATCAGTGCAAATAAACAAGTAGAAAGAATTGAGATAATTAGATTTTTCATTTTAGTTAGTATTTGATTTAACTTATTGCTGTCCGGTATAACGTTAACGATTACTTTTCTACACTATTCATTTTATGCTTTGCAAAGCAATCGTCAATAATTAACCAGACACTATTGATTTTATTTAATTATTCTATAAAATAGTTTGCTGCAAATTTTTAAGTCACTGACAATGAGTTATTTGTGTTTTGTCGATCTGTTCATCTAAGTTGCTGGCTTTTAATTTATTACAAACAAAGTCTAATGTCTCATGTCTTTTATCTAACGTGCTATTGTATGAATTATGCAGCATTAATTTATAATCCC
>JAFGGY010000203.1 GCA_016930365.1 Prolixibacteraceae bacterium
ATGGGAAGATACCGAAGCGGTCAAACGGGGCAGACTGTAAATCTGTTGGCTCAGCCTTCGTAGGTTCGAATCCTGCTCTTCCCACTTTTTTTTTGCGGGAGTAGCTCAGTTGATAGAGCATTAGCCTTCCAAGCTAAGGGTCGCGGGTTTGAATCCCGTCTCCCGCTCAAATTTTAAATCAGATAAAAACTGATTACGTTCTACAAATAAACATTTTATGCCGAATTAGCTCAGTTGGCCAGAGCACGTGATTTGTAATCTCGGGGTCCTCAGTTCGAATCTGAGATTCGGCTCAAGTATAACTTTGCGGGAGTAGCTCAGTTGATAGAGCATTAGCCTTCCAAGCTAAGGGTCGCGGGTTTGAATCCCGTCTCCCGCTCAATAAAAAAAACCAGCAAATTGCTGGTTTTTTTATGCCAAAACTTCTGATAATTACAAATAGCCTTTGCAAGAAACTCCGACAGCTGCATTACGCTTATCATACTTAAAACTCGCAAGCCTTGTTCTTAAAGGTTTCATACGATTAAATTGTTTGTTTTTATTGTATCGTATAGCCTGCCCCGATTTTTCGGGGGAACTCGCATGAATTTAATCATCCTCTTGGATGCGATCGTTCTACAAGCTCGTTTCGGATCACAAACATCCGAATAAAAAAGGTTTTTTTTGCAGGCACTAAATATTGAACCCTTCATCTGAATTCATTCATTTTTTGTATATTAACATCGATTATTCAGGTTCACCTTTTCATTAAAAACATATGTGGTTACAAAACAAATTGGGCATTAAAACGCAACTCATTTTACTGGTTAGCGCTATCGGCATCGTATTTTCAATAGCAGGTTTTCGTTATTACCGATACGATTATAACACAACGCGTACCGAAAAATTTACCAACCTACAGGCAATTGCCGATTTAAAGGCCGAACAATTAATACAATGGCACAAAGAACGTGAATCGGAAGCAACATTTTTTACAACCATTGCACCAAATACCGAAATTGCAAGGGAAATCGCCTTTGGTGATTTTCAAAATGCCTCTTTTTATAAAGAATCACTTCAGCAAATAATGACCAACAATCGCTACCAGAATATCTTTATGCTATCGGCCGACCAGCATATAACATTTAGCGTTTATACCGAAAATGAAATCACTATTGATTCGATTACTTTTCATTATTTCAAAAAAGTATTTCAAGAACGAAAAATACAATTTACCGACTTTTATTATTGCTCAAATCATCAAGCCATCCATTTTGATATTATTGCACCGATTTTCGATATCCATAACGAGGTTATTGCAACCCTGGTATTTCGGGTAAATCCAAACGATTACCTGTATCCTCTGCTCCAAAAAATGCCTACCGAAAGTCGAAGTGCCGAAACATACATAGTTCGAAAAGAAGCTGATTCAGTATTGTACCTCAACAATTTACGCCACATCCCCAACTCGGCCTTAAAAGTCAAGAAAAGCCTATTGGAAAAAGAGAACTCAGCTGCAATGGCTGTAACCGGCTTTGAAGGCAATACAGAAGCGAAAGATTACCGTGGAATTAACGTTTTATCGAATATTCGAAAAATTAAAGGCACCCCCTGGTACATTCTGTCTGAAATCGATCAACGCGAAGCCTATGCCGAACTACGGTTACGTACCATACTTATTACCGTGTTAATTTTGCTCTCAACTTTGTTTGTAGGAGCAGTTACCGCATGGATTTATCACTACCGTCAACGAAATATTTTTAGAGAATTATTCAAAAACAGGGAGATGCTTCACGAATCACAGGAAGCACTAAAAGCAACCCTGTACAGTATTGGAGAAGGAGTGGTTACAACCGATTTAAACGGGAAAATTGAACGCATCAACACAATGGCCGAAAAACTTAGTGGATGGAATGAAAAGGAAGCATACGGCAAGCACATCGACACCATTTTCAAAATTGTACACGAAGAAACCAGAAAAACAAAAGAAAACCCGATAGCACAAGTCGTTCAAAGCGGCAAAATCACTGAACTTTCGGACAATGCCCTGCTCATTCATCGAAACGAGACTGAAATACCAATTACAGAAAGTGCTGCCCCAATTAAAGATTCACGTGGAAAAATTCAAGGAGTAGTAATTATCTTAAACGACCAATCGACAAAACGACACAACGAAAAGATGCTGGAATTCAGGCTCAACCTCATTGAATTTTCCACCAATCATCCAACAAATGAATTGTTAAAAATGGCCATCGACGGGATGTGTAAGATAATGAACAGTCCCCTTGGCTTTATTCAATTGGTTAACGAAAAAGATGGGACATCGAAAATTGAAGCATGGTCTGATCAAACCATATCCGAATGTAAAATTACCAAAGCCAAGCATCATTTGTTCACGCACCAGTCGGGAATATGGTCTGAAAGCATCCAAAAACGTGAAACAATCATTAATAACAATGCGTCGTCGAAACACAAAAACATACCCGACGGACACCCTCAACTAACACGCCTGATGATTGTACCTGTTTTTCGCAAAAACACAATTGTTGCAACAGTTGGTATTGCCAACAAATCCAACAACTACACCCAAAGCGACTCCGAGTCGTTAAAACTTCTTTCGGATATTGCCTGGACCATTGTCGAAGGAAAGAAAAAAGAAATTGAACTTATCGAAAGCGAAGAACGCTACCGATTGGTTCTGGATAACAGTATAGATGCCATTTTTCTTAGCGAACCTACAGGAAAAATATTATCTGCCAACATGGCAGCGTGTAAAATGTTTGGCATGACCGAACAGGAGATTATACAATCAGGTCGAGAAAAAATAGTTGACCAAAACGACTCTCGATTGCTCGGTTTATTAAAAGAGAGAGAGCAACAGGGTGTAATACAGGGCGAACTAAACTTTGTACGTAAAAACGGCAATGTATTTCCGGCCGAAATAACTTCAGCAATGTTTTACAACAGCAACGGTGAAAAACGTGCCAGTTTGATTATACGCGACATAACCCAACGCATCGAAAACGAAAAACAAATACGGGAAGAAAGATTACTGCTTCGAACCTTAATCGACAACCTGCCCGATGCCATTTACGTTAAAAACACTAAAGGACAGAAAATACTTTCGAATCTGGCCGATTTAAACGATATGGGTATTTCGAACGAACAGGAAATTATTGGCAAAACTGATTTGGAAATATATGCCAACGAGCATGGCAAACAAGGTTACAACGAAGACATGGAAGTACTTGAAACAGGGAAAACAATATTAAATAAAGAAGTGTATTCAATCCTCAAAAACAATCAAAAACAATGGAAACTTATTTCTAAAATACCACTCACCGACGAAAACAAAAAAATCACAGGGCTGGTGGGATTTACTCGCAACATTACACAACGCAAATTCAACGAAGAAATACAAAATATATTATACCAGATTGCCATTGCCTCAATGTCGGCCAAAGATGTAAGCGAGTTACTGATCACTGTACGCGAACAACTCAGTAAAGTAATTGACACCACCAATTTCTATGTAGCACAATACATTCCTAAAAAAGGCACCCTCGAAAAAGTAATATTTGTTAACGAAAAATACACCATTAACGAATGGAGTATCCACAACAGCCTGTCGGGCATGGTTGTTAAATCGGGTAAAACAATCATTTTAAACGAAGCTGAAATAAACAAGCTAACCAAAAAACATCACAAACGTCCGGAGTACATACCGGCAAAAAGTTGGATAGGGGTGCCCCTAAAAGTTAACGAAATGATTTTAGGCGTCGTAGTTTTGCAAAACTACAACAAAACCCACGTTTTTGAAAAACACCATGCACAATTGCTCGAACTGGTGGCTCACGAACTGGTGGTTGTTATTCAACGTGCCAAAATGATTGAGGATGTAATAGCCGCTAAAGAAAAGGCCGAAGAAAACAACCGCCTCAAATCGGCCTTCCTTGCAAATATTAGTCACGAAATACGCACACCGATGAACGGGATACTCGGTTTTATGGAGTTGCTGGGTGAGAAAAACATCGGCATCCAAGAGCGTGAAAAATATCTCGAAATAATGAATAAAAGCGGACAACGTCTCCTCGATACAATTAACGACATTATCGAAATATCGAAACTCGAATCAGGCCAGGTCGAACTAAACATTTCGAAGGTAAATATTTCAGAGTTATTATACGATCAATTAACCTTTTTCACTCAACAAGCCGAACGAAAATCGCTCAAAATTCGTTTAAGCGAAGTTCCTGGAAATGTTTTATCGATTACTACCGACAAATATAAAATTGAAGCCATTCTTACCAATATCCTGAATAATGCTATTAAATACACCAAACAGGGACATATTGATTTTGGTGCTAAAATTAAAAATGACGAACTCGAATTTTTCGTAAAAGATACCGGTATTGGTATAAAACCCGAAAAACAGAAAACCATTTTTGAACGGTTCATACAGGATGACCAGTACATTACGCGACCACAGGAAGGTGTTGGCCTGGGACTTTCGATTGTTAAAGCCTACATCAACATGCTGGGTGGAAAAATATGGCTTGAATCGGAAGTTGAAAAAGGGAGCTGTTTTTATTTTAGCATCCCTTTAAACGCATAAATCAACGTACATTTATTCCTTTCGTTTTCAAATATTTCTTCAAATCGGGTATTGAAATTGTTCCAAAATGAAAAACCGAAGCAGCCAGTAAAACAGAAGCTCCTGCTTCAACGGCTTCGGCAAAATGCTCAAGTGTACCTGCACCACCCGATGCAACAACCTCGGCATTTACAGCATTTTTAATTGCCCGTATTACCGGCAAATCGTAACCTGTTTTCGCACCGTCGCCGGCTTTGCTGGTTGGCAAAATAACCTGCACACCAAAAGCATCAACCTTTTTTGCCCATTCAACCGCATCAACGCCCGTTGCGGTTCGCCCGCCATCAATATATACCTCGTAGCCCGAGGGCATTTCGGCGTTTAGATCAACATCAATAGCCACAGTAACCTTATCGGCACCAAAAGCTTTTATCATATCGGGAATGAGCTGTGGATTACGAAAAGCTGCACTGCTGGTCGATATTTTATCGGCTCCGGCATTAAGAACTTGTGCTGCAGTTTCGACACTCGAAATTCCACCGCCAACAGTAAATGGTATGGTTACTACCTCCGAAACCCGTTTTACCACATCGAGCATCGTTGAACGGTTTTCAACTGTTGCGGTTATGTCAAGCAAAGCTATTTCGTCGGCTCCGGCATCGCAATATGCCTTTGCACATGTTACCGGGTCTCCGGCATCAACAATATCAACAAAATGAATTCCTTTTACTACCCGCCCATTCTGCATATCGAGGCAAGGCATAATTTTTACATTTTTACTCATCGTTTTCGTTTTTTTGAGCTGTAAATGTAAAAAAAAATGTCAACCATATAAGTAAAGAATATACCTTTACAAAAACGTCAAATACACATTTTAAAAAACTAAAAAAAAAGACTTAGAACAAATATAATGGAAACGAAAAATAAAATAAGTAAATCGTTTGGACCACAAGGCAGTACTGCCGGACTTCTTCTTTTTGCAGCTGGTATTGTGGCAACATTCTACTCAAACATGGGTCTGTTTTTAGCTTTGGGCGGTGCTTTTATGGCATTCACAACCACAAGCACAATAATTGATACCTCACTGAAAAGAGTGAAGCCCGTTGAAAAGCTTTTCGGAATACTACCCTTTGGAAAATGGATTTATGTTAACGCGGAAATGAAGCTCGGCATCGAAAAATCCAGAAAAGGGTTCAGGGTACTTAGTGCAAGCAATAAATCATCCGAACTAATTGAAAGCGATTATCGTATAATACTTTACGATGACAATGAACTCCCCATTACTCCGTTAAAAAAATTCTTGTCGTGTGCCGAAGCTGAAAAAGAAATTGGGATACTTAAGGAACAACTTATACCATCAAGATAGGATACAACGGTTGAGTTAGAAACATAGCCCGGAAACTATAATGATGTGTCTCATTGCTTAAACATTTTAGCCGAATGGTTATTCTAAAAATGTTCCTGCCATGGTCGCGTGGTGGTTCTTATGGGCGGGATTGGAAATCCGGCCTCTGTTTTGATGGAAAAGCAGTTGCAAAGCACTAAGAGGAAAACCATTTCTGAAAGGGTATAAAGGAATGATGGTTAACGGATAGGAATGTCCGTTTTACGGTATGATAAACCTTTCCCAACGTTTTGAAATTTGGGAAAGGTTTAAAGCTTCGGCCTTGCCCTGGATTTTTTTGTAGGACAGTAGTGCAATAGTACGTTAGATTTCAGACATAAGATATGACACCCTGCTTGTATTTAACTAAACATCAGTAACTTAAACAAGACGATAAAGAACAAACAGCTCATTATTAGCAACTTAAAAAATTGTAACGAACTATTATCAAAAAAACTTTATTTTAAAAACTCCCATAATACCAATTACCAGAAAACTTATAATACTTACCAGGGGTAAAACAGGCACAGAAGGAGCAGCTACAATACCCGTTGAGAATACGCGTACATTGCCACTATTACTGCCATTTCCGTCATTATTAGGAGCACCTATAGCTACAACACTGCCATCGCTGCTTAAACTTACTGAAAAACCAGATCGATCTTCTGCGACTTCACCATCAATGTCGCTGCCTGCCTGCACCCAACTGCCCGAAACGTTTTTATATACCCGTACATGGCCACTATTACTACCGTTTCCGTCATTATCAAAAGCCCCTATGGCTACAACACTGCCATTGCTGCATAAACTTACTGAATAACCTGAATAATCATTTGCGGCCTCACCATCGATATCATTACCTACCTGAACCCAACTGCCCGACTCATTTTTATATACCCGTACATGGCCGCTATTACTGCCGTTCCCATCATTACCAAAAGCTCCTATGGCTACAACACTGCCATTGCTGCTTAAACTTACAGAATAACCTGAATAATCATTTGCGGCCTCACCATCAATATCGCTGCCTACTTGAATCCAGTTATCCGACTCATTTTTATATACCCTTACATGGCCACTTTGAATTCCGTTCCCGCCATTATAAAAAGCCCCAATAGCCAAAACACTGCCATCACTGCCTAAACTCACACACCAACCTGAATAATCTCCTGCGCCCTCACCATCGATATCGCTGCCTACCTTTACCCAGTTGCCGGATACGTTTTTATAAACACGTACATGGCCACTTTGAATTCCGTTCCCGCCATTATAAGGAGCTCCAATAGCTAAAATATTGCCATCGCTGCTTAAACTCACACTGATACCTGAATAATCATATGCGGTTTCACCATCAATATCGCTGCCTACTTGAATCCAGTTATCCGACTCATTTTTATATACCCTTACATGTCCACTATTATAACCATTTACATTATTATTATCATAAGCCCCTATGGCTACAATACTGCCATCGCTGCTTAAACTTACTGAAGAACCAGATCGATTTTCTTCGGCTTCACCGTCAATATCACTACCTACCTGAACCCAGTTGCCGGATACGTTTTTATAAACACGTACATGGCCACTATTATTACCATTTACATTATCATTTTCAGAAGCCCCTATGGCTAAAATATTGCCATCGCTGCTTAAACTCACAGTAGAACCTGAGTAATCTCCTGCGGATTCACCATAAATATTGCTGCCAATTTGGGTTTGGGCGAATACACAAAGTGTACTAAGTAATAAAACGGATAATAATATAAGATTTTTCATGTTGAATAATTTGGTTTTTAGCAAAACTACAAAACGCTTAGCATAAAAACTACGATTTATTTCAACATTTAACAATCTATATTCTTATCATACCAATCTATCTATCATTTTATTACCCGTTATAAAACCCTACAGAAATACTGCCATGCTAAATATCGTTAGTATTATTTTTGATTAAATTACAGAATATTACTATTTTCTTATGTCGTTGACAATGTGTTGTTTATGCATTTTTGATTAATTGTCCGATTTACTGATGTTTAATCTACCACAAACAAAGTCTCATATTTTTTATCTAACTCACCAGCGTTAGTTTATTGAATATGTCGCAAAGCGGCTGGGGTACTAAAATCTAATATACTGTAATAAATATGCACATGCATTTTATATATTATCCTGCATCTAATGTCTGAAAATTTATAACGTAATTTTTCAACATTTTTTTAACTCCTTATTTTTCGTTTTATTTTCTTATTACCTTTGCCATCGATTTTGGTTCTAGTCTGACACTACTCAGATTGGATTAAAATGGGAATCCGGTGATTCCGAATTATTTTGGAAGATTCCGGAGCTGTACCCGCAGCTGTAAGCCTTTATCCCGATGCACATCGGGAATGCTTTTTGAAACACGCTGCCACTGTCGCGATCACTATCGGGATGGGAAGGCCTCAAAAAGTTAGGTAAGCCAGAAGACCTGCCAAATGTTTGATTGTTAAATCAAAGCTTCGGGAAAAAAGCTTGTGAAACGTATTCAACCGTATATTTCACAATACCCAAAGCTCATTTTAATTGAAAAATGAGACATTTGTTAGTTGTAATTCTGGTGCTTGCACCAAGTCTTTTTTTACGGGCAGAAGAACCTGAACCATACGTGGTTTTCGACTCCATTTTTTTGGATGCGGTTGACATCTATGGCGACGTCAATAAATACCAAGCTGGTTCCAAAATTGAATCGCTTTCGACTGAGCAAATAGAGAGCGCACAAGAAGGTGGTATTGAACAATTACTGATGCGCTTCACCCCAATTTATGTAAAAACAAATGCGGGTGGTTTGGCTACAATTCGTATCAGGGGTACTGCCCCCGATCATACCAGCATTATGTTTGGGGGTATTAATATCAACTCACTTACATTAGGACATTCAGACTTATCG
>JAFGGY010000204.1 GCA_016930365.1 Prolixibacteraceae bacterium
AGTAAAATGCTAATTATGTCTTGTAAATTCATTTTACAAAGTAAACATTAGATTATTTACTCCCCAACTTTTTTGCTTGACCCCTTGTTTATTTCTACGTGGCATGGGTAAGCAATAACAGCGGCATTACATTACGGCAGGCTTTGCCAAATGCACTGCTCACATTTTCAGGAGCTATAGTGTTGGCATATGCAAGTTTAAAGTTGTACGATGAACCGATTAGAGCCTGGCTGCGAAAAAAGCAGAAACAGCGAAAAAGAATGGCGGCAAACTTTGCTTTTATTTATCAATCCATTGCCTGAACTGGTGCGACTTTGCCGTGCTCACCAATATTTTTTCGGGCAATTTGGCAATTTCGAGTTCCAACCGGCTTTTCGAAAGCACATGAATTTTTAAAATTGCCTTATACTGCACAATAGTTTGCCGGTTGACCCTGAAATATGTTTGCGGGTCGAGGATTTCCTCCAGCCTGTCGAGCGAAAAATCAACCGGAAAATGCCCTCCCTCGAAGGTGCATAAAAAAGTGCTTTTCTCCAGCGAGTAAAAGCAGGCTATATCATCGGCCTCAACCGATTTTATTCGTGAACCAATAGTTATGGCAAAACGTTTTTTATAAGGGTTCTTTTGGGTTTCGACAAACTGTATAATCTCGTCGATACGAAAAGTCGGTTTTTTATCGGACAGCCTTCTGTACTTTTCAATTGCTGAAGCCAGTTTTTCGGTATCGACAGGTTTTAACAGATAGTCGATACTGTTTAGTTCAAAGGCTTTTATAGCATACTCGTCGTAGGCTGTTGTAAAAATCACAAAACTATCGACCCGAACTTTTTTAAATATTTCGAAACTTAAGCCATCGGCCAGCTGAATGTCGAGCATAATCAAATCGGGCTGGGGGTTTGTGCTCAGCCAATGCACTGTGGAGCTTACACTTTCGAGTTTCCCGGCAATTTCAATTTCGCTGTCGGCCTTGCACAACAATTTCTCAAGCCGCCGGGCAGCAGGTTCCTCATCTTCAACAATAAGTGTTCGTATCATGTTTCGTTTATCAGCAAAGGTATCGATACTTTAAATATTACACTGTTTTCGAAAATTTTCACTTCGCGGCGGGTGAAAAAACTATACCTCTGAACAATGTTGCTCAGGCCATTACCAGTTGACGCCGGCTGAATTTTCCCCTGAAGGTTGTTTTCAATTGCCAGATAATCTTTTTCTGTTTTCAATGTAATGTATAGCGGTTTTTCTTTCGAAACAATATTGTGCTTAATACAATTCTCGACAAGCATTTGCAAAACCAGCGGTGGCAGCAAATAATCGAAACAATTGTCGGGAACAGATATGTGAATGTTAAGGTTTTGCTGAAAACGCAACTTCTGAAGGCTTAAATATTTCTGAAGAATGCTAAGCTCATCGCGTACAGTAACCAGTTCCTTGTCGCGGCTTTTAAGCACATAGCGCAGAAACTCCGATAAGTTCTGGATATAATCGACAGCCGGGGCGTTTTCCTCAACAATTGAAACAAGGCTGTTGAGGCTGTTAAACAAAAAGTGGGGGTTAATTTGCGATTTTAATGTTTCGTACCTTGCCTCAATGGTATCTTTTTCGAGCTTTACCGATTTCGAGAAATGAATTTTCCATTGTTTATAGAAGAAAACAGCTTCGTGAATGGCAGTTATCAGAAATGTAATAAGGTTGGTAATAACAATTCCGGCAAACAACCCGCCAGCAGGTTTTATCAGGCCCAACTTCAGTTCAAGTACATATAAACCAAACGAAAACAGGTTTGTATAGGCAAAAATCAGAACAACCTCGAAAATAATATGTTTTACCGGATAGTGCTCCCAGGGAAACTTATCCCAGAGTTTTTCCACAATAACCATGCACCCCCACCACAAACCAGTGGTAATAACCATAGCATGCAACATGATAACGAGTGTTGAATGGCTGTGTTCCTGGCCGATGTTTTTGAAAAAAAGGCCAGCTATTAGCAAGCCTACAGGAGGCGCCAATAGCAACCATTTATAATTGTACCTGTAAAAAGGGTGTTTCACAAGAAATAATATAAGTAAATAGAAAGTTGCAACAAATTAAACAGCTTGGTAACCCAGAAGCCACAGAGCCCTTCAAGTAAAACATATAAAGATGTTTTCTTTTTATGGTTTTGTAACTTTGTAACGAAGCTAAGGAAAAAATATCAGAAGTTTATACGGTAGAGCATCATGGGCATAAAACCTTGCTGGTAGGTTTTGTACACCTCGTTTTTCGACACATCGTACCCTTCCATAAAAATACTCTGGTAACCGGTAATGTTTTGCAGGTCGAGGCCCCATTCCTGGCTAATGCGCTGGCCATTTAGTTTAAAGCCAATGCGCAGGTCGGTTCGAAAATAATCGCCATAGCGGTTATCAAAAGCCCTGCCCCAGTCGCGAACTTCTTCGCCACGAATGCGCGATTGGGCGGTATCGACCGGGACATAACGTTTACCGCCGGCCCATACGGTTTTTATATCAAAAGTTATCATAGAGTTTTTGCCTACCTTATGTTCGTAGCCAGCCAGCAAGTTAAAAACATAATTGCCATTAAAAGCAGTATTGCGTTCAATTTTGTCGTAACCTTTGTATTTCGATTCGAACAGCGATGCGGTAAACAAAAAATAAAACCCGCGGTTAAGGAATTTTTCGGCAGTAAACTCCAGGCCATAGTTTTCGCCAGTGCCATTGTTTTCGAGGTTCTCCAATAAAGGTACGTTAAAGTCGGCACCCGAATTTACCATTGAGAATTGCGGGTCGCTTTCCGCCACCGGTATATTGTACAGGTACTGATAATAGGTTTCGGCTTTCAGCCTGAATCCGGGCATAATTAAATAATTGTACCCTAACACATAATGGTTGCTTCGGGTAAATTTCACATCGTTGTTGGTTATACTGTATGAATTTGAAGCGTTGTCGTAGCTTTCATAATAATACGTTGCCTTGGGCTGAATTTGGCTGTGCATTCCAAACCCGGCGTCGAATGAGCTTTTTGGGCTTACCTGCCACCGCAGCGAAAGCCTTGGTTCAACAGCAAGTTCATTGTTCAACCCGAAATACTGAAAATGCAAACCGGAATAGGCTGTAAATGCCTCGGAAAAGCGGTGTTGCCACTGCCCATAAGCCCTGAACAAATCGAGTGTGCCTTCGATATTGGCAATATCGATAAATTTTCCATACTTATCCTGAAAAACACTATCGGCATAATCGATTGCAAACCAATCGGCAATAACGCCGAAGCTATAATTGTTTTTGGCATTTATTTTATGCCTGAATTGGGTAGCGAAAGACAATTTGTTTTCCGTTTGAACCGAACGGTAATAGGGTTTAAAAATATTTTCGCGCAGGTTGGTAGAATCGACATCGGCTGTAGCAGTTGTCGATTGGTACGAAAGGCTTGTTTTGAACCTCATTTTATCGTTAATAAAATAGGTGTGCGAAACCCCAATAACCCCTAATTGCGAACCATAATTAATAGCAGAGCCAACAGGGTTGTATGAATTTGCTGTGGTGTCTTGCAATTCGCGCCCCAGCTCGATATAGCTGTTGCCCAACAAACCAAAAACTTTAAAACGGCCAAACTTTGTGCCCGGCACATCAACCAGAAAAGTTAAATCTTTATACTGGGGTATTGCAGCCCCGGTTCCAAAATTAAAGCCTAACACATCGAACACTTCGAGGGTTGAATACCTGAAATTTGCCAGATAGGATGCCTTTTGGCCGCTTGCGCTAGATGTCAGAGGGCCTTCGGCACCCAGTTCAAAACCATTAAAACCAACCTGACCGGTAAACTCCCTTACCTGGTTATTGCCCGAACGCAAATTCAGGTCGAAAGCCCCGGCAGTGGCATTTCCGTATTCGGCAGGGAAAGCGCCGGTAAGAAAATCGGAGTTGGCCAAAAGGTTATTATTGACCATGCTAACAGGGCCACCGGTAGTACCAAGAGCCCCAAAATGGTTCGGATTGGGTATTTCAACGCCTTCCATACGCCAAAGAACACCCATCGGGGAATTTCCGCGAATAATAATATCATTTCTTGAGTCGTTTTGTGTCATTACACCGGCATAGTTGGCAACCATGCGGGCAGGGTCGCCCAGGCTGCCGGCAAAACGTTCGGTTTCTTCAACCGAAAAAGTGCGTGCCGAAACTACAGCCATTTCGTTTTGCGCCTGCTCTTTATTGCGTGTGGCTTTTACAGCTACTTCCTCCACAACTACCGCATTTTCTTCGAGTTCGATTTGCAACACAACTTCCTTTGCACTGGTTAGCAACAAATTGTTAATGCTACGGGCTTTATAGCCAACGTAACTAACCTCTAACGACCGCCGGCCAACTTCAATATTGTGAATAACAAAATTTCCGTTAAAATCGGTTGTTGTGCCGGTAACCGGGTTAGATTCAAGCAAAACAACTGTTGCGCCAATTAACGGATAGCCCGTAACCGCATCGGTTACAGTGCCCCGAATGGTTTGTTTGAAATTATCGGCAGAAAACGTTTTAAGACAAATACCTAAACTCAGAAAAAAAATAAAACTTACATACTTCATAACTTCTAAACTTTCAATTTTATGCCAAATGTAGCGAAAGTACCATGTCGATATTTAATGAAAAGCGATGAACGGGAAGGTTGCACCGCTGGATGAAAATTTTTGCAGATGAGTGGTTCTTTTAAATTGTGATTTGCTTTCATTCTTTGGTTTAAATTTTTTTTAGGTTAGGCATTAAAATATCTTGCGTTTATGAATAGCAGAACTGGTTAATAGATGAGATTTATGAATTAAACAGACTAGAAATAATTAAGAAATAAAAATGATTTGTTAAAAAGCTAGAAAAAGTTAAAAAGTTTCACATTCTAAAAACGTTATGTATGCATTACTTCTTTAACTTGAGGTTAAAAAGTTATGGAGTATATAGCGCATTCTGAAAATGAAAACGGAAAAAAACATTCACTAAATAAACATCTAAATGATGTTGCTGACATAACTAACTCATTTTGTGGCTTTTGTAGGTTCCATAATATTTTCAATGCAACTGGCAAATTACATGATTTAGGCAAATACCAACCCGAATTTCAACGTTACCTTCGTGAAGGAGGCCGCCGTGGCAGTGTGCCCCATGCCAGCTGGGGCGCAGCTTTTGCAAAGCAGTTTAAACTATACGAAGCAGCATTTGCCATTGACGGGCATCATAAAGGATTGCCAGATATGGCCGATTTACAGGATGATATAGCAGAATTTAATGTGCCTGGCCACGAACTTTTTTCAACTATTAAAGAAATATTCTTTAAAGACTTGGGAATTGACGAAAATGAATTGAATACAGAACAACTCAAGCTAAATCCTTTTGAAAGAGATGTTTTTATAAGGTATTTGTTTAGCTCGCTTACCGATGCCGACTGGCTCGATACAGAAAAACATTTTAATAGTACACTTGCTGAAATCAGAAAAGCGCCTGAATTTAATACCAGTTATTTAATAGAAAAACTGGAGGGCGAAATAAAAAACAAGAGCAAAGAAGGCTATATAAACCAATTACGAAACCAGGTAAGGGAATACGCTATTAATAATGCTTGTGGGGCTACCGGGTTTTATTCCATGACCCTGCCAACCGGAATGGGCAAAACACTTGCTTCAATGAGTTGGGCCCTGCACCATGCCAAACATAATAAGCTAAAGCGTATTATAATAGTACTGCCCTTTATTAGCATTATTGACCAAACTGCCAGAGAACTGAAACGCATTTTTGGCGATGAATGGGTGCTGGAACACCATTCAAATTTTAACGATGATGAGACTTTAAACAGAGAAATAGCCGATGAGAACATTGAGGTTGAAAAATATGCAAAACGGCTGGCTACTGAAAACTGGGATTACCCGATTATAGTAACCACATCGGTACAATTTTTCGAATCGCTTTTTGGTAACAAACCTGCCCGTTGCCGGAAAGTACATAATATAGCTCAATCGGTGGTAATATTCGATGAAGTGCAAAGCCTGCCCAAAGAATTGGTTATGCCTACGCTCTCGATGCTAAAAGATGTACAAAAAATTATGGGAGCCTCGTTTTTGTTTTGCACAGCTACCCAGCCGGCCTTTGAAAAAACGGAAAAATTTAATGGCATAGAAAATATTGAACCATTGGTTGAAAACCCAAAAGAGATTTTTGGTGCTACCCGGCGCGTAAGCTATAATGCCGTAAATAATTATCAACCGGTGGAAATTTCTGATTTAGCCAGCAAAGTGAAAAATGAAGGCGTATCAACCCTTTCTATTTTCAATACCAAGAATAAGGCTTTGTTATTTTTTAAGGAAATTCAAAATTGCACTGGATATAAAACATTCCATCTATCAACCAGCATGTACCCCGCCCATCGCAAAAGGGTTATTAGCGAAATCCGAGAACGTCTTAAAAATAACGAAAAGATTTTAGTTGCCTCAACCCAGCTTATTGAGGCCGGGGTAGATTTTGATTTTCCCTGCGTTTACCGCGAAATTGCCCCGCTCGAATCCATTATCCAGTCGGCAGGGCGGTGCAACCGCGAAGGTAAAATGGATACACCGGGCAGGGTGATTATTTTTGCAATGGCTGATGCCTCGGCTCCCAACCGCCAGTATAGCTCACTTGCAAATTTCGCCAAAGGGCTTTATAATGGGAAAGAAGAACTACTGTTTGAGCACGATTTTTTTAAGGAATATTACCGTAAAGCCCTTGATTTATTTGTGGATGCTGACAAGAAGAAAATTGAAGACGACCGAAAAGCCTGTAATTTTAAAACGGTAGCGGAAAAATACCAGCTTATTGAAAATAAAACCACCCCAATATTTATTCTTTGCGATGAAAGCCGCACTTTGTATGAAAGGATCCGTTACAAACCCATTCTGTCGCGTTCCGATTTCAGGGCTATGCAACAATTTTCGGTGCTGGTGTACGACAATTTTTTGAAAGAACATATTGGCAAATTGGGCCGAGAACCCCAGGGGTACTGGCTGTGGCATGGCGAATACAGTAGCGAATTTGGCATAAGTACCGAAAACCCAGTAATGATTTTGTAAAACATTTATAAACATATCAATATGCTTGATAACGAAATAGTAAGAGTAAAAGTAACAGGCGGGTTTGCCTGCTTTACCCGCCCCGACCTAAAGGTAGAGCGTATGACCTACCCTTGCATAACCCCTTCAGCAGCCCGTGGGGTACTCGACTCAATCCTTTGGAAACCCGAGTTTCAGTGGTGGGTGCACCGCATTTTGGTATTAAAACCGGTGAATTTCTTTTCGGTTAAACGGAATGAAATAAATGCTAAACAAGGCAAAACCCCTATTATTATTGAAGACAGACGGGCACAGCGCAACAGTATAATACTTCGCGATGTGGAATACATTATCGAAGCTTCAGTTTTTCAAAAACAATTCGACCCGGCAAACCCTCCGCGTAAGTATGCCGAAATGTTTAAACGCCGGATAAAAAAGGGCCAGTGTTGGCGCAGGCCATACTTAGGCACACGCGAGTTTGCCGCCGAATTTTCACAACCCGATGGCAACGAACAGCCCATAACCGATACCATACCAATAGGCAGCATGTTATTCGATATTTTTTTTGATGAAAAAGGTAAGCCCTCGCCCCTGTTTTTTTACGATGTGGCGGTTGTAAACGGCATACTCGAATGCCCTCAGGCCGAAAACGAAAAAATGATGCAATCGTCGCATATACAGCCAGGCTTAGACAATGATGTTACAGTTGCCATATATAGTTTTAACCAAAATGAGGAAAGGAAGGCTTTGTTATGATAAAGGAATTGGCTGAATTTGGAAAAAGGATTAGGACAGGGCACGATGCTTTAAAAGCAGAACCCATTGATATTGATTTGGTTATTAAAGAAGATGGTACTTTTGACAGTTTTTCTGTAATAGACCGTATTCAAAGACCTGCCGAATCCATTACTGCAAAAAAAGGAAAAGCCCGGTTGCTTTTAGATAAAGCCGAAGAGGTACTGTGTTTTGTTTCGCCACGGGAGATTAAAAATGCCAAAGGCAATGAAGACCGCGCGCTGGAACAAGTTAAGAAAAAGCATCAATTATATTTAAATAAGCTTAACAAATACAAACATCTTGAGATATTACAGCCAGTTTTTCGGTTTTTTAATGAAAATAAAACAAACGGTATAGAAATAGCTTTGCAAAAATTTCCTGAACAGGTAAATGAAAAAGAAATTGACGGCAATATTGCCTTTAGGATAGATAGCTTGCGTTTACATGAACAGGATGATGTTTACAATGCAATTATTGAACGATACGAAAAAGAACAAGCAAAACTCATTGAAGGACATAAAAAGGTATGTTCGATTTGCGGAAAATCAGAATTCCCTGTTATAGATAAACCGCATGGATATATAAAAAGTGTACCCGATGGACAGGAGGGTAAGAATGTTCTTGTCAGCTACAACGAAAAAGCATTCGAATCATATAACTTAATTGGGAATTTCAATTCTTCAATTTGTACAAATTGTGCAAAAAATTATGTTGAAGGATTAAACTACCTTTTAACAAACGGATATGTTAAAGGCATTAGTAAACATACCAATCGCAAAAACTTCGGCACCGATACCGCAATGGTTTTCTGGACCCGCGAACCCGAAAGCCTTGATGAAATGGATTGGTTCGACAAACCCGATGCCGGGCGGGTAGCCAATCTGATTGAATCGGTGGCTAATGCAAAAAACAAAATAGTAACCAATTTCAAACCCAACCAGTTTTTTTCACTTACCCTGTCGGGCGCTGCTGCACGCATTGCCATAAGAGACTGGATTGAAATAAGCCTCGACCAATACCGACAAAACATTGCGCATTGGTTCGATGAGGTTAAAATAGTGTATTATGATGCAGATGTTAAAGATCTAATTCTTTTTTATCCGGCACTAAACCAACTAAGCTGGGCATGTAACCGAAAGGAAGCAAAGGACGACCCCACTGCTTCACGGGTGGCTAAATACCTGTGGGCCTGCGCCATTAAAAACCAGGCACCCCCATTGTGGATATTGCCTATTGTGTTGAAACGGATTGCACACAACGAAACAAATTCTGAAGGCAAATCGGTGAACACGTTTACCAATGCCAGGGCATCGCTTTTAAAATTAATATTAAACCGAAATAATTATGGAGGAACAAAAATGAAAGAAGAACTCGACCTCGAAAACACTGCCCCCGCTTATTTATGCGGAAGGCTATTTTCGCTTATTGAAGGCATACAACGTGCCGCGCTGGGCAAAGATGTAAATGCCGGTGTCCGCGAGCGTTTTTTCGCGGCAGCATCATCAAGCCCATCGCCCGCTTTCGGCCGTTTGATGCGGAATATGCAAAACCATCTCACCAAAGTACGACAGGAAAAACCGGGACTTGCCGTTATTCTCGACACCGAAGTAACTGATTTATGTGCAAAAATTAACGGGTTCCCGCTCATCCTCACCCTTGAACAACAGGGACAATTTGCCTTAGGCTATTATCACCAAAAACATTACAATTTTAACCGTGCCAAACAAAATAAAGAATTTGAATCAATAACCGAACCTAATAATACGGAGGAACAATAATATGGAAAACAATGCAATAAAAAACCGCTACGATTTTGTATATCTGTTTGATGTAAAAGACGGTAACCCCAACGGCGACCCCGACCAGGCCAACCTGCCCCGCGTAGATGCCGAAAACCAGGAGGGACTGGTTACCGATGTGTGTATTAAACGGAAAGTGAGGAATTATGTGCAGCTTAAACATGAACTAAAGCCACCTTACAACATTTTTATAAGACAAGGAAATATATTGGGAAAGATTATTGATGATGTAAAGAAGGAACAGGATAAAGATGTTGAAAAAGCTCAGAAAAAATTGAATCAACTGTATTATGATATCAGGACTTTTGGTGCGGTTTTAAGCGTTGGCAAAGAAGGTGGTGCAGGAACAGTCCGTGGACCTGTTCAATTTACCTTTTCCCGTTCTGAAGACAGGATTTATCAAGCCGAGCATTCAATAACCCGTTTGTGTGTTACTACTGAAGAGGAAGCAAAAAAGCAGGAAAAGCGTGAAAGTGCCTCAACTTTTGGCCGCAAATCAACTGTACCCTATGCGCTATATCGCATGCACGGCTTTATATCGGCTGTTGATGCCCAAAAATCAGGATTTTCAGAAGAAGATTTACAACTTCTCTGGGAAGCCTTAAACAATGCTTTTGAACATGACCGTGCTGCAGCCCGTGGTGAAATGACAAAAAGAAAATTGATTGTTTTTAAACACGAAAGCCATCTGGGAAATGCACGGTCAGGCGAACTATTCGATTTGATTAAAATTTCGAAAAATACAGAAATACCAAGAGCTTGGTCAGATTATGCTGTTACACCGGTTGAGGATATAAAAAAGAATCTCCCTTCCGGTGTTACCGTATTTGAAATATAAAATAAAAATTATTATATAAATGCCAGCTTATTTGATGGCACTTACTTTTTACTAAAGTTAACATGGCGAAAAAAGAAATTTCGAAACGTGAAGGCTTCAACGAAATCCTCCTTTATACTACACCCGACCGAAAGGTTAAAGTGGAAGTATTTTTGCAAAATGAAACCATTTTGCTATCCCAGCAAAAAATTGCCGAATTGTTTGGCGTTGAACGCAGTGTTGTAACAAAACATCTTCGAAACATCTTTCAATCAAATGAATTACAGGAAGGTTCAGTATGTGCA
>JAFGGY010000205.1 GCA_016930365.1 Prolixibacteraceae bacterium
AATCTGTACAAATAGTTTCTGCTTAACCGGACAACATTGAATTGTTTCCAAATATCGTTAGATTAACTGTCTTAAGCAAATATTGATCGAATAGGTATGAACTTTCTTTACAACGGATCGTTAGATTTGAGTTTTGAGACAATAATCATTTTTTATAATGCACGAAATATCAATAAATTAAAGAAGCACACTATTGAAACACAAACAACTCATTGTCAGTCGCTTAAAAACAACAACGAACTATTGTTAATGAAAGCACTTCAAAAAGATTTCTTATAATCGAAAAAGAGCGGTAAAAAAAATGAGATTTGAAACCTTAAGGAGACACATGATATCATGTGTCTCCTGATCTCAAATCTCATTTATAAGATTTATAATATCGGTGTAAACTAATTTATTTCTTCACCGAGAAACGATACTCGCATACGTGCTTGTATGTTTCACCAGGTCTCAATGTAGTTGTTGGAAATTGAGGTTTGTTGGGTGAATCGGGAAAATGCTGCGTTTCGAGGCAGAAACCACTACGATACCCGTATGGAATTCCACGTTTGCCGGTAGTACTACCATCGATAAAATTTCCGCCATAGAATTGCACACCGGGCTGGTCGGTCAATACATCCATTTGTATACCCGTAACCGTAGAATAAGCTGTAGCTGCAAGTGCTACTTTTATGCCGGAATTATTAAGCACCCAGTTGTGGTCGTAACCACCTCCATATAACATCTGTGGATGTTCGCTGTCTAAGCGTTCTCCAATAACAGTTGGTGTAGTAAAATCGAATGGTGTACCAACAACATCGGCCAATTCGCCAGTTGGAATGAGCCTTCTGTCAACCGGAGTTGTTTTATCAGCGTCAATCATCAATACGTGGTCGTTAATTGTTTCAGCTCCTTCGCCACTCAAATTAAAATACGAATGGTTGGTAAGGTTACAGATTGTTGCCTTATCGGTTGTAGCGGTATATTCAATTCGAAATCCATTGTCGTCGGTCAGTTCGTAAACCATTGACACTTCAAGATTGCCAGGATATCCCATTTCTCCATCGGGTGAATGATAAGTGAAAATAATTTTAGAATCACTTACCTGTTCTACATCCCAAACAACATCGAAAAACCCTTTAGGGCCACCATGTAAATGATTGCGACCATCGTTGGTTGGAAGATTATAAACAACGCTGTCGAGTTCGAACGTTGCTGCACCAATTCGGTTACCATAACGCCCTATTGCAGCACCAAAGTAGGTTTCGCCTCTCGGAGTTGTGTAAGCATCAAGGTTGTCGTGCCCTAAAGCAACGTCAACCGGATTTCCTTGTGCATCTGGAACGCAAATCGCAACAATACGAGCACCAAAGTTGGTAACTTTTGCTCCAATACCATTGCTGTTAACCATGGTATAAAGACCTGTAGTTTTACCATCAATTGTTTTCACAAAAGCGGCTTCGTCAATAGCATCTACCGTTTCGGTAAACACCGATTTATTCCCCTGCGCGCAACCTGCCATAACAAAGGCTAATACAACCGGGAGAAATACTTTTTTCAATATTGAAATATTCATAATTAATTTATTTAATTGGTTAGTTTAATTGTATCAAAACAACAGAATGAGCAGGTACTTTAACCATCATTTTACCGTCTTTGGGTTTTTCAACTTTAAAATCTTCAATTTTAACTTTTTCTTCTTTCCCAAAATCGTTGTAATCGGTTATTTTTTCCCCTGTAACGATTTGCCCTGAAGCTGAGCTATATGATTTATCACCTACATAGCACTCTATCTCAATTGCTTCGTTCGGGTTAACATTTGATATTGTAATATTGGTAACGCCATCTTTAATTGAAGCTGAAGATGTAAGTGCAGGAATTTTTTCTCCTTCGTATTCATAATCTTCTGTAAGCAATTGAGTTGGAATAAGTGTAGCATCCTGATGTACATTGTACATTTTAAATACTTGATAAGTTGGAGTTTTAACCATTTCTGGTCCATCTGTTAAAATCATAGCCTGAAGCACATTTACAATTTGGGCAATGTTTGCCATTGAAATACGATCAGCATGATTGTTAAAGATATTCAGGTTGATACCTGCCAATACTGCATCACGAACCGTATTTTGCTGTTGCAAAAAGCCAGGGTTTGACCCCGGAAGCGGATCGTACCATGTACCCCACTCGTCAACAATAAGCGAAACATTTCCTTGTGGATCGTATTTATCCATTATCTCAAGGTGCTTCGCAATAAATTCTTCAATAACCATGGTATGTTTAAAGGTTTCGAACCACATTTTTTCACCAAAATCAGTTGAAGATCCTTTGCTGCTTGTCCAGCTATTAATAGGTAAGGTATAATGATGCAGCGATAATCCTTGTATGAGGTTAAGTTTATCACTCATGCCTGACATAACTTTTTCAGTCCAGTTATAATCGCTTGATGAAGGTCCTACGGCAACTTTCTGAAAACCTTCGCCACGAACATACCCGGCATAATGACGATAAATATCGGCATAATATTCGGGGCGCATATCGCCACCACAACCCCATGTTTCGTTACCTATTCCCCAAAATTTCACATCCCAGGGTTCTTCTCTGCCATTCTTTTTACGAAGGTCGGTCATTGGGCTCTCGTTGCTCGAAGTAACATAATCGACCCATTCAACGGCTTCTTGAACAGTACCCGACCCCACATTGATACTTAGATAAGCGTCAGTACCAATCATTTCGCAAAGGTCGAGAAACTCGTGCGTTCCAAAACTATTGTCTTCAGTTACTCCGCCCCAGTGTACGTTAACAATAGAAGGACGATCTTCTTTAGGTCCAATTCCATCTTTCCAATGATAGGTATCGGCAAAGCATCCTCCCGGCCAACGAAGTACCGGTACTTTGAGTTCTTTCAGAGCGTCTAAAACATCCAGACGATACCCATTTTCATTTGGTATATCTGAATCTTCGCCCACATAAATTCCACCATAAATACATGTACCCAAATGCTCTGAAAAGTGACCGTAAATATTCTTATTAATTGTAATTTCGGCCTTTTCCGGGTGAAGTACCAAGGTGTTTTGTGCCCATGCCTGCATACTCGCAACCGAAAGCACTAACAATCCTAAAATGATTTTCTTCATAGTTCTAAATTATTTTCATTAGCTAATTTGCATTCAGATATTTCCAAGTTTTTGGTATTCCTTGTAAATTTCAGCATATTGTTTCACATTTTCTTTGATAGGGTAATACGTCTTTTCGAAACCCTGCCCCATTGCTTTCTGAGCTTCGTCGATATTGCCATAAACACCCGATGCAACAGCAGCAAACATTGCTGCACCCAGTGCTACACTTTGCTCCGAGCGGGCAACTTTTATAGGCATTCCCATAACATCGGCCAGTGTTTGCATCACGAAGTCAGATTTTTTTGCAACGCCACCAATGGCTACCACAGAATCAACTTTAACCCCATTTTCTAAAAACCGATCGGCAATAGCTTTAGAGCCAAAAGCAGTTGCCTCTACCAAAGCTCTGAAGATACGAGGAGCAGACGAACCAAGATTCAAGCCGGTAATGGTTCCTTTAAGATTTTGGTTAGCATCGGGAGTACGACGGCCATTAAGCCAATCGGTAGCAACGATTGTCGATTCTTCAACCGGAATTTTAGCTGCTTCTTCCGATAAAGCTGGTATAATTTTATCTTCAATTACTTTAGCTTGTTCTTTGTCGTCGAGAAATTGAAGTGGCCATGATAATACATTTTTAAACCAGGCATACACATCTCCAAAAGCCGACTGACCTGCTTCGAGTCCAACCATGCCGGGAATTACCGAACCATCAACTTGTCCACAAATACCAGGTATTAATTTATCGCCAAGTTCTTTTTCATCGGCCACAATAATATCGCAGGTCGATGTTCCCATAATACGAACCAGGGTATTTAATCCAATTTCGGCACCAACTGCGCCCATGTGTGCATCAAAAGCACTAACACCAACAATAACATCGGTCGATAAACCAAGCTTTTCGGCCCACTCTGCAGATAATTTTCCAAAAGGCTGATCGCTAGTGTATGTTTCCGTAAATAAGTTATCGCGCATGCCAACCAGTTCCGGCCCAAGTTCGGCCAGGAATTTTTCTGGTGGTAGTCCACCCCACTCTGGATGCCACAATGCTTTATGTCCGGCAGCACACCGACTTCTTTTTACCGAATCAATGGCTGTATTTCCGGTTAAAACTGCCGGCAACCAGTCGCAATATTCAATCCACGATACGGCTTTGTTTTTCAACGAAGAATCGATACGTAACATGTGTAGAACCTTAGCCCAAACCCACTCCGATGAATAAATTCCACCTTCGTACTTGGTATAATCAACCTCACATTTACGTGCCAATTCATTTATCTCGTCGGCTTCTACCACTGCTGTGTGGTCTTTCCACAAAATAAACATGGCATTAGGATTCTCGGCATATTCGGGCAGCATGGCTAACGGAGTTCCATTGGCATCGGTCAAAGCCGGGGTGCTTCCTGTAGTATCGAAAGAAATACCCATTACATTTTGAGCCACCGACTTATCGCATTTGGCCAACGCTTCTTTAATTGAGTCCTCCATAACCTCGAGGTAATCAAGTGGATGCTGACGATATTGATTTTTTGCAGGGTCGCAATACTTCCCCTCTACCCAACGGGGATAATATTTTACAGATGTAGCTAACTGCTCACCAGTTTCGGTGTCAACCACCAAAGCCCGTGCTGAATCGCTACCATAGTCTAGTCCTATTACGTATTTTTTCATACTATTAAAGCTTTTATTTTCAATGGAATAATATGAAACTCGCATATTTCAATCATCCTCTTGGACATCATTTTATACATGCTCGGTTCATATTTACTTTTATTATTGTCCGTAATACGCATTTTTACCGTGCTTACGTTCGTAATGTTTTTTTATTAATAAGGGATTCATTTTTAAGGCCGGATTTACCGACAGAGAGATTGAAGCCATTTTAGCTACTTGCTCCATCACCACCGCGTTGTGTACCGCATTATGCACATCGTTTCCCCATGAAAAAGGTCCATGATTATGTACTAAAACGCCCGGCACCTCAAGGGGCTTTATCCCGTTAAATCGCTCTATGATTACTTTACCTGTATCGCGCTCATAGGCTCCAA
The DNA here is from genome assembly GCA_016930365.1 of Prolixibacteraceae bacterium. Taxonomy (GTDB): domain Bacteria; phylum Bacteroidota; class Bacteroidia; order Bacteroidales; family Prolixibacteraceae; genus Roseimarinus. The sequence continues at coordinate 5,144 of JAFGGY010000205.1, forward strand.
ATACTTCTTCTTCGTTCATCTGACGTGTACAAGGAATATCCTGTGCAAAATAATCGGCGTGTGTAGTACCTATATTGGGTATTCCAACACCGGCCTGCGCCCAGGCAGTAGCATAGGTTGAGTGCGTGTGCACTACCCCCCCTATTTCTTTAAAGTGTTGATATAAATATAAATGCGTAGGCATATCGGACGAAGGTTTCAAAGTACCATCAACCACATTCCCGTTCATATCGCAAACAACCATGTCCGATGGTTTCATAATATCGTAATCGACTCCACTGGGCTTAATCACAAACAAACCTTTTGAACGATCAATAGCGCTGGCATTTCCCCAGGTAAAAATCACCAAGCCATGTTTTACCAGGTCAAGGTTAGCTTTAAATACTTCTTCTTTTAATGCTTCTAACATTTCAAACAAAATTAAGTTAAAAATGCCGTATTATTCTTATAATTGAATAATACGGCATTTAATAATCATTTTAGGCTTTTAAACTACCATTTAGCAGGTAATATACATCGTTCCAACGAAGTTCCTTTTTGAATTCCGAGACCTTAGTTTCTTTGTCAATAATCACAAATTCAACATCGGCTAATTCGGCAAAAGTTTCGATATAATCAGGTGTAAGCGCCAAGGTAAAGGCCGAGTGGTGTGTACCTCCTGCATAAATCCAGGCTGCGGCTCCGTCGGCCAGGTTCGGATGTGTTTTCCAGAATGCGCTTGCAACTGGAAGTTTTGGTAGCTGAGCAAGTGGTTCAATCACATCAAGTGTATTAACAATGATACGGAAACGGTTACCCATATCGATCAACGTAACATTCATGGCATCTCCGGTTGCGCTTTCGAATACGAGTCGTGCGGGAGCATCTTTACCGCCAATGCCCAGTGGGTGTACCTCGAGACGAGGTTTTTTGGCTGCAATGGTAGGACAAACCTCCAACATGTGTGAGCCAAGTACACCTTCGTTTGCCGGGTTCATATGGTAGGTATAATCTTCCATAAACGAGCTACCGCCTTTTAAGCCCTGCGACATTACCTTGATTATACGAAGCAATGCAGCCTGTTTCCAGTCGCCCTCGGCACCAAATCCGTAGCCTGCTTCCATTAAACGTTGCGAAGCAAGTCCGGGGAGCTGAGCCAGTCCGGTAAGATTTTCAAAGTTGGTTGTAAAAGCACCAAAACCGCCATCTTTCATAAAACGTTTCATGGCAATTTCGTAGCGAGCCTGTACACGAACATTTTCGTGGTATTTTTGGCCGGGTTTACAGTCGTCGGCTACTGCGTACAGTTTTTCGTATTCGGCATACAGGGCATCCACCTCGGCATCGCTTACTTTTTCGACATACTCAACCAGGTCGCCAACGCCATAAGCATGAATTTCCCAGCCGAATTTGATTTGAGCTTCCACTTTATCGCCTTCGGTTACGGCTACATTACGCATATTATCACCAAAACGTGCAACTTTAAGATGCTTCGACTCGTCCCAGCCAATAGCTGTACGACACCAGGCAGCAACCTGATCTTGCACTTTAGCATCTTTCCAATGGCCAACAACCACCTTGCGGTTTTTACGCATGCGGGCATTGATAAAACCGTATTCGCGGCCTCCATGTGCACTTTGATGTGTATTCATGTAGTCCATATCGATTTCGCTCCAGGGCAAATCGCGGTTAAATTGTGTATGCAGGTGCATGTAAGGCTTCTGTAATGCACGCAACCCTGCAATCCACATTTTAGCAGGCGAAAAGGTATGCATCCATGTAATTATCCCAATGCAATTTTTTTCACTATTCGCATCAACACAAATATCGAGTATTTCTTCGGGTGTTTTTACTACCGGTTTAAAAACCACCTTAATCGGTAGTTTTCCCGAACCGTTGAGTCCGGCTACTATGGTTGAAGAATCTTTATCAACCTGCTCCAATGTTTCAGAACCATATAAATGCTGGCTTCCTGTAACAAACCATACTTCTTTATTCATTAAATCTTCCATATTGTCTAATTCTTAAAAAAATTAATACTAAACTTTACCAAAAATAAGCATATAATGCTACAATAATAACGACTATCCCCATTGCACCAATGAAAAATGTTCTGTCGGTTTTAAACAATTCGGGGTTGTAAGTATATGCCTTTCCATCCTGAGTATCAGAATTTGCGTTGGTAAACATAATTATTGATAAGAATGCCATCATAAATGTCAACATAAAAATTGAATGGAATCCAAGATTAACCATGCTCATTCCAAATAAGTCAGTACCCCAAAGTAATCCGGCAATAAGTGTTATACCCGTTAAAACACCGAAGAATTTACCTCCGCTACGTAATTTCTTCTTGTTAACATCGCTAATCACCTCAGCTTTAACTTTGTGCGAGTCGGTCAACACCAATACTACAGCAGTAGTTATTAAAATCATACAAACATATCCCATGCGAATAATGAATGGTAAATCGGGTAATGCAATTTTCATTATTATCCCCATTGGTATGGTGATAATGGTTGTCCAAAGTGCAGCCCTGTTAGTGGCTCTCTTCCAAAGAAGCCCCATGCCAAACACCACGACCACACCGGGATAAATAAAACCGGTATATTCCTGTATATATTGGAAAGCCTGGTCGAGACCGCCCAACAATGGTTTGGCGGCAAACATGGCAATAACTAAAGCTACAAAGGCTGAAATACGTCCCACACGAACCAACTGCTTCTCGGTTGCTTTCTTATTAATAAGCGGGCGATAAATATCAAGTGTGAAAATTGTAGATGTAGAGTTTAACATTGAGGCAAGCGATGATACAACCGCAGCTACAAGTGCTGCAAATGCCAAACCACGTATTCCAGTCGGAGCAAAGTTACGCAGCAACCAGGGGTACGCCTCATCCGATTTCTCGATGGTGCCTGTTAAGCCATCGATGGTATGACTTAGTTCGGGATGATTAAACATTACATAAGCGGTAATACCCGGAATAATTACAATAATCGGAATAAGAATTTTCAGGTATCCGGCAAAAATTAAGCCTCGTTTTGCCTCTTTCAGGTTTTTAGCGGCCAAACCTTTTTGGATAATGTATTGGTTAAAACCCCAGTATCCAAGGTTGGTAAGCCACATTGCGCCAAAAATAACAGCTAAACCCGGAAGATCCATAAACACATCTTTCATTCCACCAGAACCGTCAGGAGTTTGTGCTACACCTTCGGGTATAATCATATTAAAGTGAAGATCGGAAGGTACACTTCGCACTTTGCTTAGAATAATTTTGAATCCTTCGAAAGCACCACCACTATCGCCGGCAACGGCATCCAAAGCAAAAAATGCGGTAATCAAACCACCTCCTACAAGAAAAATCACCTGGATTACATCGGTCCATGCAACTGATTTTAATCCACCATAAATAGAGTATAGACCTGCAAAAAGCAACAATCCAATTACGCCATATTGCATTGGAACGCCTAAGATTGAATTCATGGCCATAGCACCTAACCAGGCAACAGATGTGAGGTTAACAAAAACATAAACCAGCAGCCAAAAGAACGAAAAGAAGAAACTAACCCCCTGACCATAGCGCTCGCTGGCAAACTGAGGCATAGTGTAAATCTTCTTATCAATCATTTGAGGCAATAAGAACTTGGCAACTAATATTAAGGTAACGGCAGCAATCCACTCGTAGGCCGCAATACCCAAACCTACAGCAAAACCTGAGCCCGACATTGCAATAAAGTGTTCGGCCGAAATATTTGCTGCTATTAACGATGCTCCAATAGCCCACCACGAAAGTGTTCCACCTGCTAAGAAGTAATCTTTTGAGTCTTTCTGATGTCCTTTTTTGGAACGAGAAAGCCATAATCCTAAACCTACAATCACTATTGCATAAACAATAAAAATGATGTAGTCAATTGTTGTAAATCCTGCATTCATAAGTTTTTTCGATTAAGGTTATTATAATATTTATATTTAATTCTATTATTCTTTAACAAAAAGCATAAATAGTATATAAAATGTCAAATAGACTTTTTATATACCCGATAAATCAAACGAAAAACCTTTTGCTGTTAGTATTTCGTACTTCTCTTTATTGAAGCTATATAAAAAAGCTCCTTTTCTCGAATTATTCATATCCTTTATGGGCAAACGGTTCAAGAGCCCCATAGACATAATTTTTCGTCGAAAATTTGCGGGTTCTATACGGCGCTGATAAATTGCCTCGTATAAGTTTCGTAATTGTGTTATAGTAAAGTTTTCGGGGAGAAGTTCAAATCCAATAGGTTGAGTTTTTGCTTTTCGTTTTAGACGTCGCAACGATTTTCCTACAATTTCAGCATGATCGAAAATCAAAACGGGCAATTCATCAATCGCAAACCACTGTGCTCCATACTGTTTAAGCTGCCTGTCGTCGTAATCAAGTATATTTATTAAGGCATAATAGCCAATGCTGATTACACGGTCGGCCGGATCTCTGTCTAAATTGGAAAAAACACTTAGCTGCTCTAAAAAAACATTTCGCAATCCGGTAATGCGAGCCAACACGCGATAAGCAGCATCGTCGAGGGTTTCGTTTATACGCAAAAAACCGCCCATAAGCGACCACATTCCTTTTTGAGGCTCAAAATCGCGCTTATAAAGCAACAACTTCAACTTATCATTGTCGAAACCGAATATTACACAGTCAACTGCCAGGTAAAATTTATCCTTATTGCTATACGTCATAGTTCGATTTAAAAAGCCAAACAAAAGTCAGAATTACTTTTATCTTTTCCAAACCCAAAAACATGTTTTACAAAACAATCTTCATTAAGAATCAATGATACACCTTTAAAAATACCCAAATAAGAAAGGTTCAATAAAATTTTAGTTGTTGTAAAAATAACTAAATTTGGTATTTTCATTATAAAAACTGAACAAAATGATACAAGAATCGGAATTATTGATTAACCCGGATGGTACAATTTTTCACTTACATCTGAAACCTGAACAAATAGCCGACACCATTTTACTGGTTGGCGATCCGGGGCGAGTCGATTTAATTGCTTCGTTTTTCGATGTTATAGAACACAAAGCACAAAACCGCGAGTTTAAGACCATTACAGGATGGTATAAAAACCGCCATTTATCGGTGGTTGCAACGGGTATTGGAACCGACAACATCGACATTGTAGTGAACGAACTCGATGCATTGGTAAACATCGATATGAAAACACGAAAAATGAAAGATGACATAACCTGTCTGAATCTTATACGTTTGGGGACATCGGGCAGCCTGCAAAAAGAAATCCCGGTTAATTCATTTGTCATTTCTGAAAAATCGATTGGTTTCGATGGATTGCTAAATTTCTACGATGGACGCAACATTGTTTGCGATCTCGAATTTGAGCAAAGTTTACTATACCACACTCAGTGGGGCAAGTTACTGCCTAAACCTTATGTAGTCGATTGCTCCGATGATTTATTTAATGCTATATCGAGCAAGCAGACCATATCGGGAGTGAACATTTCGGCACCGGGTTTTTATGGCCCACAGGGACGCGTTTTACGACTACCCCTTGCCGACCCAAACCTGAATGAAAAGATTACTTCGTTTGAATTTCTCGGGAAAAAAATCACCAATTTCGAAATGGAGAGTTCCGCAATATATGGCCTATCAAAACTATTAGGCCACGAGGCTTTAACCATTTGCCTGATTATTGCAAACCGCGTTACCGGCGAAGCCAACGAAAACTACCATCCTCAAATGAAAATAATGGTAAAATACGTACTGGATAAACTGGTCGAGGAATAGAACTTAAGATTTAAATTTTAAACAATAAAAATCAAAAAATACACGGGATTGGAAATTCATCCAGCCCCGTGTATTTATTTAAACTCTTTAACTATTTATTTTGCATAGCTTACCGCACGTGTTTCGCGGATAACCGTAATTTTTACCTGTCCGGGATAAGTCATTTCGTCCTGAATTTTCTTAGCAATATCATACGAAAGTTGTTCCGATTCGGCATCTGAAATCTTATCGCTACCAACAATTACACGCAGCTCGCGACCAGCCTGTATGGCGTATGTTTTTGAAACTCCGGGATACGAAAGCGCAAGGTTCTCGAGCTCATTCAACCTTTTAATGTACGATTCAACGGCTTCGCGTCGGGCACCCGGACGAGCCCCTGAGATAGCATCGCAAACCTGAACGATAGGTGCCAGCAGAGTTTGCATTTCTACCTCTTCGTGGTGCGAACCAATAGCATTGCAGATATCGGGTTTTTCCTTGTAACGTTCGGCCAGTTTCATCCCCAGCACTGCGTGTGGCAATTCTGGCTCATCGTCGGGCACCTTACCAATATCGTGTAACAGTCCGGCTCGCTTGGCTTTTTTCGGATTCAATCCCAATTCCGAAGCCATAATGGCGCAAAGGTTGGCCGTTTCGCGCGAGTGTTGCAACAGGTTTTGTCCGTACGACGAACGATATTTCATTTTTCCAACCAAACGAACCAACTCGGGGTGCATTCCGTGAATTCCCAAATCGATGCAGGTACGTTTTCCGGTTTCTACAATTTCTTCTTCGATTTGCTTACTGACTTTATTCACCACTTCTTCGATACGAGCCGGGTGGATACGTCCATCGGTTACCAATTGATGTAAGGCTAAGCGAGCAATTTCGCGACGTACCGGGTCAAAAGCTGAAAGCACAATAGCTTCGGGGGTATCATCAACAATAATTTCAACCCCGGTAGCCGCCTCGAGCGCCCGAATGTTTCGTCCTTCGCGGCCAATAATCCGGCCTTTAATCTCATCGTTTTCAATATTAAAAATGGTAACTGCATTTTCGATGGCTGTTTCGGAAGCCACACGCTGAATGGATTTCACAATCACCTTTTTAGCTTCCTGGTTGGCATTCAGCTTAGCCTCGTCCATAATTTCCTGTATGTACGACATCGCTTCCGATTTCGCTTCGTTTTTAAGCGATTCAACTAGTTGCGACTTAGCCTCGTCGGCCGACATTCCCGAGATTATTTCGAGTTGTTCAACTTGCTGACGGTGCATTTTATCAAGTTCTTCGCTACGTTGCTCAACCATATCAAGTTGGTGTGTCAAATTTTCACGAATAGCATCGGTTTCCTTTTTTTCAATTTCGAATTCTTTTACGCTACGATTTAACTCGTCTTTTCGCTGCAAATAGGCTTGTTCCTTCTGTTTTAAACGCGTTTCAAGAACCGAAATCTTATTGTTTTTTTCGCTGATAAACTTTTCGTGTTCCGATTTTAATTGCAAGAACTTTTCTTTAGCCTGCAAGATTTTATCTTTCTTAATAACTTCGGCTTCAGCTTCAGCTTCGCGCGTCAACTTAATTCGTTTGCCTTTAAGAGCTTTATCCCAGAAAAAATAGGATATCGGAAACCCCAACAAAAAGGCAACGATTACTAATATATATGTCCAATCCATTATTATTACTATTTAAAGGTTATAAAAAAACCGCAATTCAACATGCTTACTATCGTATCAACAAAAGCATATGAAGTTGCGGCGATTTGTTATATAATTTAAGAACGTTATTCTGCTTTCAAATAATTATTCAGATGGTCGTTTATATCTTCAATTTGAGCCATAACCGGATCAATGTTAATTTTATCGACCAACTCGATGTATTCAATTACAAATTGCAGGGCTGCCATGGCCATAAAATCCTGGCTGTCGGTTCCCTTATAATTTTTACGGTACAACAACACCCTGTCGTTTATTTTTTTAGCTGCATTGCGCACCGTTTCTTCATCTTTGCGTTTTATCCGTATGGGATAACGCCTTTCGGCAATCGTAACATTTATTGTAAACTCGTCATCCATAACGATACTTTCACTTATTTAAAAGGGCAATACATTTATCTACTTCGCGTATAATTCTATTTATTTTATGCTTAGCCGCCTGATTATCAGGATCGCCATCGGCCAAAGCCTTTGCCACTTTCAAATTCTCATAACGTTTCAACAGAGCCTTGTGTTCATTTCGGTATTCATCAAACTGAAATTCAAGGCCTTTATATTCATCCCTGGCCTGTTCCAGTTCATACTTTGTTTTCTCAAGGTTATCAATTAACCGCCTGATGTTATGCTTCAATTCGTCAACCAGGAGTTGATCTTGTTCTGTCATTACAGGATGATTTCAGTACAAAAATAATATTTTTAGCAAATTGTAAAAACTCAAAAATAGTTACAATTGCGCAATATCTTATCAATTTGAGAAAGGTTTCTGTTTTTTTTCTCAAAGAATACCTATCCTCCAACCAGTTGAACATTTCGCAAGTATTTTTACACTTGTCGATATTTCAAAAATTGTTTCAGAAATTGAAAATAAAACAGGAAATATTATTTTCGCAGCGTAAGTGAATCGTTTTTATGCGTTCCTAAAAATAAAACAGGATGAAGTTTTTTTACACGTTTGTTTATCTGCTATTCTTCTTTACAAATATTGTTGCACAAAATGCAAATTTTGCTCCACCGGTTGATATACCGATTGTGTTAAACGGAAACTTTGGAGAAATTCGAAACAACCACTTTCATGCCGGCATTGACATTAAAACCAATGGTGAGACAGGTCTGCCCGTTTTTGCCATCGAAGATGGTTTTGTTTCAAGGATTTCCGTATCGCCTTCGGGATATGGAAACGCTCTTTATATTCAACACACCAACGGTTACACATCGGTTTATGCGCATCTTGAAAAATTCGCTGATCCAATCAACAATTGGGTGAAAACCGAGCAATACCGACAAAAAAGTTTTGCGGTTAATTTGTTTCCTAAACCTCAACAATTTGTATATAAAAAAGGCGAACAAATTGCCCTTAGCGGCAACAGTGGCAGTTCGGCCGGGCCACACCTTCACTTCGAAATCAGAAAAACAGACACTGAAAGCCCGGTAAATCCACTCTTGTTTAAATTCGACATAAAAGACAACACCAGACCGGTAGTCGAAAATCTTTATATTTATCCGCTTGCCGATAGCAGCCATGTTGCCAACAACACTCAAACCAAAAAAATAAGCCTTGTGTACTACAACGAAGCCTATCATCCTAAAGGAATTAACACATTCGACGGGTACGGACAAATAGGCTTTGGTGTTGACGCCATTGACTATCTGGATGGCAACTGGAGCAAATGTGGCATTTACCAGCTCGAATACTGGGTTGACAAGCAACTTATCAATTCTTTTCGGTTAAATGAATTGAGTTACGATGAGATGCGTTACATTAACAGCCACACCGATTACGAAGCCAACATCAGAGATGGTTCAAAGGTTCATAAAACATACATCGAACCCGGCAACAAACTCTCAATTTACCAACAAAGCAAGCATTCGGGCATATTCAACTTTAACGATGGGCGAAGACATACTATTGAAATTTTTCTGTACGATACCAAAATGAATGCTTCTAAAATTGAGTTTACAATTAAATCCGGACAAGCGGTTAAACACAAGAACAAAACTACAGAAGCATTTTTTGAGCACAATAAAGCAAATTTATTCGAAACAGACGAAGTTTGCGTATCAATACCCGAAAATGCCCTTTACACCGACATCAATTTTATATATAAAAAAGGCAAAACACCTCCCGGAGCATATTCGCCACTCTACAGAATACACAACCAATACACGCCCTTGCACCAACAGGCAAGCATTTCGATCGATGCAAAATCACTGCCCGAATATTTACAAAAAAAATCGCTTATTGCACTTTTCGACATAAAAACAAGCGAATTTTCGTCGATAGGTGGCAACTATAAAAACGGCAAAGTACAAACGTCGAGCTACCAATTTGGCGACATGTGCATTGTGGCCGACACACTTGCCCCTGATATACAGGCGCTAAGCATTAAAGACAGCCAGTTAATGGAACAAAATCGAATACGATTTAAAATTAGCGACAAACTATCGGGAATTGAAAGTTACGAGGTTGAAATTGACGAAAAATGGATTTTGTTTGAGTACGATCCAAAGCGCGAATTATTAGAATACACTTTCGACGAACACGTACAAACAGGCAAAACACACACGTTAAAACTGGTTGTTACCGATAAAAAAGAAAATATAAACACATACGAAACCGAATTTTATCATTAAAACAACAATGATTACAAAACTTACAATTCGCTTTAAGGCAGCACATAAATAACTATATTTGCATTTTTATTTCCGCAACGATATTATTCTAAAAATCATATACGCATGAAACGCGACACATTAGTATTCGACATTATTTCGAAAGAAAGAAACCGCCAGGTAAGTGGCATTGAACTAATTGCTTCAGAGAACTTTGTAAGCGAACAGGTTATGGAAGCAATGGGCTCGGTAATGACAAACAAATACGCCGAAGGATACCCCGGTCATCGTTATTATGGTGGATGTCAATTTGTTGACATGACCGAACAACTGGCAATCGACCGCATTAAACAACTTTACGGAGCTGAATATGCAAATGTACAACCTCACTCCGGTGCACAAGCCAATGCCGCTGTATTAAGTGTGGTACTTAAGCCGGGCGACACCTTTTTAGGCCTCGACTTATCGCACGGAGGCCACTTATCGCATGGCTCGCCCGTAAACTCATCAGGTATATTATATAACCCCATAGCATATAAAGTAACCCAGGAAGAGGGTCGTGTTGATTACGACGAAATGGAAGCCCTGGCTCTTAACGAAAAACCAAAACTTATTATTGGTGGTGCTTCGGCTTACTCGCGCGACTGGGATTATAAACGAATGCGCGAAATAGCCGATAAAGTTGGCGCACTGTTTATGGTTGACATGGCTCATCCGGCAGGATTAATAGCTGCCGAATTGCTTGAAAACCCGGTGAAATATGCCCACATCGTAACATCAACAACCCACAAAACCTTACGTGGACCACGTGGAGGTATCATTTTAATGGGAAAAGATTTTGAAAACCCATGGGGTATTGCCACCAAAAAAGGTTTAACAAGAATGATGTCGTCGCTGATCGATTCATCCGTATTTCCGGGGCAGCAAGGTGGCCCTTTAGAGCATGTAATTGCTGCTAAAGCAGTAGCTTTTGGCGAGGCGCTCGACCCATCGTTTAAAGTTTACCAAACCCAGGTTAAAAAGAATGCCGAAGTAATGGCTCAGGCCTTCGTAGATTTAGGCTATAAAGTAATTTCGGGCGGTACCGATAATCACTCGATGCTAATCGACCTTCGAACAAAATACCCCGAAGTAACCGGAAAACAAGTTGAAAATGCCCTAGTAAATGCAGACCTTACCGTAAACAAAAACATGGTTCCTTTCGACAGCCGCTCACCTTTTCAAACCTCAGGACTTAGAGTGGGGACACCGGCTATAACCACCCGTGGTGTAAAAGAAGATTTAATGCCAACCATTGTTGAAATGATTGACACCGTTATAGCTTCGTTCGAAGATCAGAACGTTATCAACTCGGTACGTAAAAAGGTTAATCAAACGATGAAAGATTTCCCGCTTTTTGCATGGTAATTAAGCATATCAACTATCTTGATTTTTGAATATCAATAAGTTCACAATAGGAAAAAGTCTCGAATTTATGAATAAAGCTTTGTGTTTTTAAACCGTCTTTATTATCTATGAATCCGAGGCTTTTTCTTTTTTTTTTGCACAAAAAAAAAGAGGGACGTTTAAAACGCTACCCCTCTTCCCTGTTACAATTAATCTAACTAACTAAACTAACTAATTATTCTCTCTAAAACTTAAGAAATCTTCATCAAACATCATGCCTAAATTGCAACTTTTCTGTTTTCTTTAAAATATTTCTTTAAAAAATTACGCGACGACAATCGTTCAGTGTTCATTCTATCTCTTCTTTTTTGTATAAAAGAGTACGAAAACGGGGCAAAAGTCTCAAATTGGGACACATATTCCGAGCTAAAAAACCTACTATTGAGAGCAATTGCCTCTACCAATAAATAGTAAACACTTTTCAGCATTAAACTGCGCATAATTTCGGTATTTTCACCGGGATAACAGTCGAGATATTTCTCCATCAGCCGGTTTCCAAACGAAAGCGTTTTATTCACATAAGCCTCAATCATTCCACAATTTGCTGCATTAGCAAAAACAGTAGCCACATGGTCATTTACATCTTCTTTTAAATCCTGAATATCATCAACAAACTGCAAATAAGTACCAAATCCAAAACAAAACGCTTCTTCGTCGGATGTTAAAACACCTTTCAGTAAATATCCGTCGGCTAAAACCGAAGTACCTCCCTTATCAATGCAAATCAACATAAGCTCCCCTGCATTTATCACACCGCCTTTATGTACCAGTGAAATACTCCGTGTTTGCGCATCATGAATTGCCACCAGGCTTTCGTAGACTTTTGGATACCTGTTTCGCGGCCAATCAGACTCAATAAAAGAAACCAGGTCGAAAATTTTAGTTTCAAGTTCGTTTACTGCAATGAGGCTTTCGCCTTGCAATCGCATTCTAAAACGTTTACTGAAATTTATTTTTTCAGATTTACCAACTTCGGGATTATCCAGATAATCGTCGGTATATGGATAAAGCATACAATACGCAAAAACCGATTTCGATAATTCAACCGGCAGCCCCATCAAAATCTGCAAACTATTCACAATCCACAAGTTACGACCTGCCTGAAACACATCCTCCATTTTCACTTCGGAATCGAAATCGAGCGCCATTTGTACAAATTCGCGGCTAACATCTTTATCGATAATTCGTTGCACCAAATTTATTTCGTTTTCGCTAAATGAAAAGACATTTTTCAGAAAATACAGTTTATTCGACATAGGCTGAGCACCCCCAGTTAAATCAGAATAATTATTCCTAAGTTTTTGCTCAGCCTGAAAAACCATCTTTTCGACCATTATTTCATTTTTTCTTTTTACAGACGAACTAACTTGAGCCATCGAGTGAGAAAATTTGGTATCAGCCAGTTTCCATTCGTTGTAAAACAGTGAAATGTAAGTTTCAATATCCATTTTTGCGTATTTTATCATTTTTACAATACGAATAAAAACATAAACATATAGAAAATACGCAAAAAAAAGGTGAACGTCCATTTTTCATCTACAAACGGACTAAAAAGATATGTAAAGTTTTTGTTGCGGTTAAGAAGATTTGTTGTTAATAAAACCATTCAGTCGAAAATACTTTTACATTTGCGGCTTGAATTTTCAGAAGGTTAAACAGCCAGTTGAAACCGACATGCATGTTCCATTCTACAACCTCTACATGCCAGTTCCATACGACTAATAAAATTATTTGTATATGAACGGAATTATTGAACACATCCCCCTGTGGCTAACAATACCATTTGTTTTAATGTTACTTTTTATTGCACTTGGCCCATTATTTTTCGAAAAGTGGTGGGAAAGCAACCGGAATAAGCTTTTGGTTTCGTTAGCTCTTGGTATTCCAACCTCCATTATTCTTTTTTCGAAAGGTCTGGGCAATGAGCTTTCGCATCAATTGCTATTCGACTATGTACCTTTTATTGTTTTGCTGGGCGCACTGTTTATCATAACCGGAGGAATTCATCTCAGTGGCGATATTAATGTAAAGCCCTGGATAAACACTTCGATACTAGCCATTGGCGGCATACTGGCTTCGTTTATGGGCACCACCGGAGCTGCAATGTTGCTAATCAGGCCATTAATTAAGGCAAATGCACACCGCAAGCACAATGTTCACACCATTTTGTTTTTCATTGCCATAGTAGCCAATGCTGGTGGCATTCTCACCCCGCTTGGCGACCCCCCACTCTTTTTACTCTATTTGCACGGAGCTACATTTGGATGGTTTTTTGGTCTGTTCGACGAATGGCTTTTTGTACTGATAGCACTGCTCTCAATCTTCCATGTTATTGACAACTATTACAATAAAAAGGAAAGAACAACAATAAACACATCACCTTTAAAAAAACAAGAGCCATTGAGAGTTAAAGGAACACACAATTTTATTTTTCTGATAGGCGTAATCTTATCGGTTGCTTTTATCAATGCGAATTATATTCCCGAAATCCATCACAATCACTACTTTGGCTTTTTACGCGAAGGCGTAATCGGTCTTATGGCCTTGCTTTCGATACTAACCACAAAAAACAAACTTCGATACGAAGATAATAAGTTCACCTGGTCGCCTATTATCGAGGTAAGTTATCTCTTTCTTGGCATATTTGTTACCATGGTTCCGGCCTTACTGATATTAAAAACCGATGCCAGCATTTTCACTATCAACAAACCATGGCAGTTTTACTATGCTACCGGTGGTTTAAGCGCATTTTTAGACAACGCCCCAACCGCAATTTCGTTTTTTAACCTTGCCGAAGGAATGACCTCGCAGTTTCCGGGTGCAGTATTGGCTGCCAATATTCCCGAAAAACTACTTTCGGCTATTAGCATGGGAGCTGTATTTTTTGGTTCGATGACCTACATCGGAAATGGACCAAACTTTATGGTGAAAGCTATTGCTGTTGAAAACAACATTGCCATG
>JAFGGY010000206.1 GCA_016930365.1 Prolixibacteraceae bacterium
GTGGGTCGATACGCTTATCTTTGTAGCGGGTATTATTCTTTGTGCCCGGGCTTTTAAATCTAAGATTTCCATTGAAGAACCTTTTCCTTACAGTAGGGCATTGGGGCTTGGTGTTGCTACTTCATTTTTTGCTTCAATTATTTTAGGGCTTTTTTATTTTGTTTTGTACCGTTATATTAATCCATCTCTGATCGATGAAATACAATTAATGCAAGAAGAGGTGATGATTGAGAGTGGTTTTTCTGATCAAATAATTGAACAACAAATGGCCATGAAAAGCATAATTTTTAATCCTGGCTTTATGGCTTTTCAGCACATGTTTTCTACAGTATTTACCGGACTGCTTATTTCATTAATTACTTCAGTGTTTATTCGTGTGAAATCGACAGATGGTTTCGCCGAGGTAATGCGTGAAATTGATGATTAATTTAGAAGCTAATTATACCTGTACACCATATTTTTTTTGAACTAAATAGAAAAAATGAATTTATCGATTATTATTCCATTGTTTAACGAAGAAGAGTCGTTGCCTGAACTTGCTGCATGGATTAAGAAGGTGATGGATGAGAATGGCTTTACGTATGAGATAATTTTTATAGATGACGGAAGTCGTGATGGTTCGTGGAATGTAATAAAGAAACTTACTGGCGAAAATCAACATATAAAAGCAATACGTTTTCAACGGAATTATGGTAAATCGCCTGCACTTCATGTTGGCTTTCAGAAAGCTCAGGGCGACATTGTGATAACTATGGATGCCGATTTGCAGGATAATCCCGAAGAAATTCCTGAGATGAAACGCATGATTGAAGAGGATGGTTATGACCTCGTTTCGGGATGGAAAAAAGTGCGCCACGATCCTGTTTTATCTAAAAATTTACCCAGTAAATTTTATAACTGGACGGTACGGCGAATGACACGCATTAAGCTTCACGATATGAATTGTGGGTTGAAAGCCTATCGCAATCAAGTGGTGAAAAGCATTGAAGTGTATGGCGATATGCATCGTTTTATACCGGTGCTTGCCAAGTGGGCAGGGTTTAAAAAAATTGGCGAAAAGGTGGTGAAGCATCAGGAACGAAAATACGGGGTAACCAAATTTGGTTTAAACCGGTTTGTGCGTGGCCCTCTCGATCTTATTTCGGTAATGTTTATCTCAAAATTCGGAAAACGTCCCATGCACTTTTTTGGGGTTTTTGGAACGTTGATGTTTGTAGTAGGCTTTTTAGCAGCCTTATGGGTCGGTATTCAGAAACTTTATGCCCTAAAACATGGTATTCATGTTCGTTTAGTTAGCGATAATCCTTATTTTTATATCGCTTTAACAGCTATGGTAATTGGATCTCAGTTTTTTCTGGCCGGCTTTATAGCCGATTTGGTATCACGAAACTCGGCCGATAGAAACAATTACCAGATTGCCGAAGAAACCAATACAAATTACTAAATCAATAAGAACCAATAAAGAAGGGATGCTCGTTTGAGTATCCCTTCTTTTGTTGATGCTATTTTTTAATCCCTTCAAGCATAAGCATAAAGGCATATTCGAGAGCTACTTCTCGGTAGCGTTCGAATCGACCCGAAGCTCCGCCATGGCCAGCATCCATGTTGCAATGGAAAAGTAAAAGATTATCGTCGGTTTTTTTGTCGCGCAATCTGGCTACCCATTTGGCTGGCTCCCAGTATTGCACCTGCGAATCGAATAAGCCGGTAGTAACCAGCATGTGTGGGTAATATTGTGCGCTAACATTATCATAGGGCGAGTACGATAACATGTATTCATACGAATCTTTGTTCTTTGGATTTCCCCATTCGTCAAATTCGTTGGTTGTGAGTGGTATGGTTTCGTCGAGCATGGTTGATACCACATCGACAAACGGAACAGCAGCCAGTAACCCATTGAAAAGTTCAGGTGCCATATTGGCTACAGCACCCATTAGCAAGCCCCCGGCACTGCCACCCATACCATAAAGATGTTCGGGCGATGTATATTTCATGTCGATGAGCGCTTGTGCACAGTCGATATAGTCGTTAAATGTGTTGATCTTATTGAACATTTTTCCATCTTCGTACCATTGACGCCCCATAGCCTGGCCGCCACGTATGTGTGCTATGGCATATACAAAACCACGATCGAGCAGCGAAAGTCGTGTCGAACTAAAACTGGGGTCGATGGTATTCCCATACGAACCATAGGCATAGAGTAACATCGGTGAAGTGCCGTCGGGGGTGAAGCCTTTTTTGTAAACCAGCGAAACCGGAATTCTCACACCATCGCGGCTTTCGATATAAAGCCGTTTGGTTGTGTAGTTGGCCGGCGTGTGTCCACCTATCACTTCCTGCTGCTTTTTAAGCTCCTTTTCATGTGTATTCATGTTGTAATCGTAAACCGACGACGGAGTTGTTAACGACGAATAGGAAAAGCGAAGTTTTTCAGTGTCAAATTCGGGATTGGTCGAAATATATGCCACGTAGGCCTCTTCTCCAAAATCAAGATAGTGTTCGTTGTTGTTGTGTTGGTCGAATATCCGAAGTTGGGTAAGTGCATCTTTTCGTTCGTTTACAACCAGGTAATTGCGAAATATTTCAAAATCGTCAATTAGCACATCATCGCGATGAGCAATAACTTCTCTCCAGTTTTCTTTTGAAGTGGCATTTTCAGGCGTTTCCATAATCCTGAAGTTTTGAGCATCCCAGTTGGTGAGAATGTAAAATTTGTTTTCGAAATGAAGTACACTATATTCGTGTACTTCTTCGCGGGGCGTAAAGTTAACAGCAGCACTTAACGGTTTGTCGGCATTAATTAAATGATAGTCAGACGACAAGGTGCTGCTATTCCATATCATAATGTATTTGCCCGATTTTGAGCGATGTACGCCAATGTAATACGACGGATCGTTTTCTTCGTACACCAGTACATTATTATTGCGTCCCAGTTCATGTCTCCAAATTTTGTTTGATAAAAGCGAAACTTCATCTTTCGAAGTGTAGAAAAAATGTTTGTTGTCGTTTGCCCATGCCCCCCCACCGGTTGTGTTTTCAATGGCAATGGGTAGAATTTTGCCGGTTTCCAGATTTTTAAACCGGATAGTGTAAATACGTCTGCTTACAGTGTCTTCGCCATAAGCCATGAGTTTGTTGTCGGGGCTGATGTTGATGCTGCCAATGTGGTAGTAACTGTGTTCATTTGCATTGATGTTTGCATCGAGCAATATCTGTTCTTCGTTTTCGAGGTCATCTTTTTTTCTACAATAAATGGGATACTCTTTGCCTTCTTCGTAGCGCGTATAATACCAATACCCATTTTTGAAGTATGGTACCGATTCATCGGTTTGTTTAATCCGGCCAATCATTTCGTTATAGAGTTCGTCCTGAAATTTTTCGGTCGATTCCATCACCGTTTGGGTGTATTGGTTTTCGGCTTTCAGGTAATTGAAAACCATTTGCGTTTGTTCATCCGGATTTTCAGCAGTTTTCTGTTCGTCGCTTAAGCGCATCCAAAAATATGGATCAACCCGCGAATGCTCGTGTATGTTAATTACTGAATCGTTTTTAATTGCAACCGGAGGTGCAGTAAATTGTGATGCTTTAATGTCAACTTGTTTCATATCTTTATTACATGCGGCTGTTGATACAATAATAAATAGTACTAAAAGCTTGTTGATGGTATTCATTCCAATTCGTATTAAAAAGAAAAAGGTTGCCTCGAAAGTATGTTTTTTCAACTATCTGAAAAAACGATTTTAGAGACAACCTTTCTTTGTGGTTGTTGAATGTTATTATTTTTATTATTCGCCAAAAACTTGTTCCTCTGTGTAATATCCATCGGCAATAACGGTAGAGCGTATTGAGTTTTTATCAACCGGCTGAGGCTGAAGCATGATGGATGGCACTTCTTTTCTTCCGTTGTTAATTGTAGCATTGGCTTCCGTGATTTTTTCACCCTTTGCCAGTTTTGCTGCTAAATCCATTGCTGAACCCGAAATGGTTTTTATCGATTTATAAACGGTTAAGCTCAATTCATCGTTGAGTAAAGCTTTGAGTGCTTCAATTTCAGCATCCTGTCCGGTAAGTACTTTGATGTCTTGATTGGGGTGTTCGTTGATAGCTTGTAAAGCGCCACGTGCAAGTCCGTCGTAGCTTGTTAAAACCACGTCGATTTTTTGATCGGTCATAGTTAATACACGAGTCATGGTGTGGTAGGCATTTTCGGCTGACCAGCTGTCAACAAATCCTTTGTAAACGATATTTATGTTGCCACTATTGATGTGAGGTTCTAAAAATTCGTTTTGTGCATTCATTATTGAAATAGCATTAACGTCGCCCGGATCGCCCCAAAGCATAACGTAATTTCCGCGAGGTACTTTTTCAATAGCATGATCAACCATTAGTTTGGCTATTTGTGCGCCTTCGAATGTGATGTAATAATCGAGATCCGAGTTTTTTATTAAGCGGTCGTATGCAATTACCGGCACGTTGTAATTATGGGCTTCACGAACAATGGCTGCCGCTGTATTGGCATTAACCGAAACCACTACAAGAACATCAACACCCGCTTCCAGTACTTCGGTAGCTTGTTTGATTTGCAAGTTCTCGTCGGTATTGGCGTTTTTTGATATAACTGTTGCATCATATTTTTCAGCCGCTTCTTGCATGTATTCTAAATCAGTTGGCCAACGAGAGCCTTCACCATCGGGCATTAAAAAACCTATGGTTAGATCGGAGTTTACAGTATTGCACCCAAAAAACAGGGTTAACGTAAATATGGGGATTAGTATTCTTAGCGTTGATCTCATATTTATTTGTTTTCTAATGATTAGTTATTTTTTTTCTTCTAAGATACAAAAATATATTTTTAAAAAAATAATAGGCAAATAATGCAATTTTTATTTTCATGTTAAGCATATTGTCTTTGGTTTTAATATTTTTTAAAATAAAATATTTACTTTCGTGATGTGAGGAGAACTTTATATGTTGAATGAGTTGTTTGCTGTTAGCAAATATAAAACTAAACTTTACAGATAGTATGAGTAAAATAGAAAATGGTAACAAATCGGGACGAGGAATCGGTTTGCGTAAGTGGAATGACATGAAAATTGGTGCAAAAATTGGCACCGGTTTTGGAATGTTAATTATTTTGGCTGCTATAATTGGTGTTATTGCAATTTTTAATATGAAAGAGATTCAGTTTGAAACTGAAAAATTGGCCAATGAATCACTTCCATCGGTTAATGAATCAGTAAGAGCTGATAAGCAATGGCGGGATGTAATGTTGTACATTCAAACATACGATCATTTGCGAAATCCCTATTATTTAGCCCGTTCGAAAGAAAATATTGAACGTTTTACACATTCGCTCAATGCTTTGATTAACCTGGCTGAACAGTCTGGAAAATCAACGATGAATGTCGAAAAACTTGATGAAATTAAAGCATCATTGCTCGAGTATCAATCATTGGTTAGTCAGTACGAAAGCCTGGTGCTGGAGAATGAATCGAATATCGATAATTTTACAAGTCAGCTTGCCGATCTGCAAAAAAGTGCCGGTGGTACCATAGTAATCAATCAGCTTAATGCGGCTTCTTTTTACTTGCTAAATGCCATAAACAACCGTAAACCTCACGATATTGGTTTGGCTTCATCTTATATCGAAAAAGCCAAAGCCAATGCATATACTCTTGGGGGAACTGCAACCACGAAAGCACGTTCGGCTGTTGAGTCGGCCGAAAGTTTGATTGAAGGATACAAAAAAGCCCGGGTTATTGAACTAAAGCGTAACGAGGTTGAAGATTTAATGAAGGTTGATGTGATGGCTTTGGCCGATGTAGGCGTTGACCAAATTACCGAAATGACCGAAAACACCAATGATATTATTGTTGAATCGAGAATTTTTCTGGTGCTGATTATGGTTGTATTGCTGGTTATCGGGTTGATTTTAGGCTACTTCATTTCGTCGTCGATTACTCGTTCGATAAAAATGGGTCTTCAAATTGCCCAAAATATTTCAAATGGGGTATTGCATCGTCAGCGCGAAGTATCGCGGAAAGATGAAATTGGCGAATTGATGACGGCCTTAAATCGTATGAATAATCAACTCAAATTTATTGTTGAAGATATTTCGAATGGTATTGAAAATATTTTTGTGGCCAGCCAAAAACTTAACCGAAATGCTACCGAATTAAGCGAGGCGGCTACCGATCAGGCTGCTACTACCGAAGAAATTTCGAGCTCTATTGAAGAGTTGCACGCCAACTTCCTTCAAAATGCCGAGAATGCCAATGCTACTGAAGAAATTGCCCTGGCATCGGTTGATGGTATTCGCGAAGGAAACAGTGCTACCGATTTGGCTTCGAAATCGTTAAATGCAATTATCGAGCGAATTGGTTTTATTGGCGATTTGGCGTTCCAAACAAACATTCTGGCTTTAAATGCTGCGGTTGAGGCTGCCCGTGCCGGCGAACATGGTCGTGGGTTTGCGGTTGTGGCTGCCGAAGTTAAACGATTAGCCGATAGTAGTAAGGAGGCTGCCGAGGTCATTAATAGGGTGTCGCACGATACCGTTATTGCTTCCGACGAAGCAAGCGTTAAGTTGAAAGATATTGTGCCCGAGATTGAAAAAACAGCTCAGCTGGTTCAGGGTATTAAATTGGCTAGTAGCGAACAGGAAGCTGGTATTAACCAGATTAATAACGCTATACAGCAATTGAATAATATTGCCCAGCAAAATGCATACAGCTCAGAGAATATGGCAAATTCGTCGAACGACTTGTCAACGCTGGCCGATAAATTGAAGAAAACAATTTCGTTTTTTCAGGCTGGAAGTATGGACGAAGCAGAGAATGAATTGAGCTAAGGTAAGCTACTGGCTTAAGTAGCAAGTTCGAATACATAAAAAAAAGCTGTTGGTGTTTTATACATCCAACAGCTTTTTTTATGGTTATTATTCCCATTCAATGGTTGCCGGTGGCTTGGAGCTTATGTCGTAAACTACTCGGTTTATGCCACGAACTTTATTTATAATCGTATTCGATACTTTGGCCAGAAAATCGTAGGGCAGGTGCACCCAGTCGGCAGTCATTCCATCGGTGCTCGAAACGGCACGCAAGGCTACAACATTCTCATAGGTGCGTTCGTCGCCCATAACGCCAACAGCCTGAACGGGCAAAAGCATTACTCCGGCTTGCCATACTTCGTCGTATAAATTCCATCGGTGTAGCTCTTTAATGAAAATATCATCTGCTTCCTGCAAAATACGTACTTTCTCAGGGGTGATGTCGCTCAAAATGCGAATACCCAATCCAGGTCCCGGAAAGGGGTGGCGTCCCAGCAGTTTTGGGCTGATGCCCAACTCGTGTCCTACGCGTCGTACTTCGTCTTTAAACAGGGCTTTGAGTGGTTCAACTACTTTTAGGTTCATTTTTTCGGGCAATCCGCCAACATTGTGATGCGATTTTATGGTTGCTGAAGGTCCGTTTACTGAAACCGATTCGATAACATCGGGATAAATGGTGCCTTGTGCAAGCCATTTCACCTCTTTTATTTTGTGTGCTTCGGCATCGAATACTTCAATAAAGTCGCGACCAATTATTTTTCGTTTTTGTTCAGGGTCGGTTATTCCTTTCAGGTCGTCCCAGAATTTTTGTTTGGCATCTACGCCAATCACATTCAGTCCCATGCCTTTGTATTGTTCCAGCACGTTCTCGAATTCATCTTTTCGGAGCAAGCCGTTATCGACAAAAATACAGGTGAGGTTTTTGCCAATTGCCTGGTTTAGAAGAACTCCGGCTACTGTTGAATCGACGCCACCCGACAAGCCCAGCACCACTTTATCGTTGCCCAGTTCTTTTTTGAGTTCGTTTACGGTTGATTCGATAAATGAGGAGGGAGTCCACGATTGTGCACATTGGCAGATGTTTACCACATAATTGTAAAGCAGTTGTTTGCCTTCGGTGGTATGGTAAACTTCAGGGTGAAACTGAATAGCGTAGGTTTCTTCACCGTCGATTTTGTATGCGGCATTTTTTACATCTTCAGTACTGGCAATAATCTGGTAGTTTTCAGGGAGCACTTCAATGGTGTCGCCGTGCGACATCCATACCTGGCTGCCGTTGCTTATACCTTTAAACAAGCTGCTGGTGTGGTTAATTTCCTGTAGGTTTGCCCGTCCGTATTCGCGCGAATCGGAAGCTGCGACCTTGCCGCCAAAGAAATGTGCCATGTACTGTGCACCGTAGCATACGCCTAAAACCGGCAACTTGCCTTTTATGTTTTCAAGTTCGATACGTGGTGCATTCTCGTCGCGTACCGAAAACGGGCTGCCCGATAGTATTACCCCTTTTACACTTTCGTCGATTTCGGGAAAGTGGTTGAAAGGGTGTATTTCACAATAGACATTTAGTTCGCGAACCCTGCGTCCGATTAGCTGGGTGTATTGCGAACCAAAGTCCAGAATTAAGATTTTTTCCTGCATGATGCTAAATGATAAATATTTGGATGGCGCAAAGATAATCGCTTCGTGCTAAAATGGAAACAAAACACAAAACAAAAGGATGGGAGAGCGCCCCCATCCTTTCGATGTATCGTATTGATGATTCGTAATTATTTATTTCGATGAGATGTAATCGACCAGCCAGTCGCCTACTTCGGAGGTTGAGTGTGGATTTTCTTTTGAAATATCTTCGGTTACAATTCCTTTTTCCATCGATTGTGTAACGGCTTCGCGAATAAGTGCACCTTCTTCTTTCATGTCGAAGGCATATTCGAACATCATAGCAGCCGAAAGGACGGTTGCTATCGGGTTGGCAATATTCTTGCCAGCTGCTTGCGGATATGAACCGTGGATGGGTTCGAAAACGCTGGTGTGTAGTCCTATCGAAGCCGATGGCAACAAGCCAAGTGAGCCTGTAATTACCGAAGCTTCATCGGTTAAAATATCGCCAAACATATTTTCGGTAACCATTACGTCGAAACTTTTTGGCCACTGAATGATGCGCATAGCTGCATTATCAACAAACATAAATTCGGTTTCCACTTCGGGGTACTTTGGTGCCATTTCCTGGCCAATCTGGCGCCACAAACGCGAGGTTTCAAGCACATTTGCCTTATCAACAATGGTGAGTTTTTTGTTGCGTTCCATGGCATATTCGAAGCCGAGCTTAAGGATGCGTTCAATTTCTTCGCGTGTGTAAACGCAATTATCAAAAGCTGTGTTGCCGTTATCTTCGCGACCTTTTTCACCAAAATAAATACCACCGGTAAGTTCGCGAATACACATAAAGTTAGCTCCTTCAACCAGGTCTTTCCGCAGAGGCGATTTGTGCAGTAAGGATTCGAATGTTTCAACCGGACGTAGGTTTGCGTATAGTCCCAGTTGTTTGCGCATACGTAGCAGACCTTGCTCGGGACGCACTTTTGCTGTTGGATCGTTGTCGTATTTTGGGTCGCCAATAGCGCCAAACAGCACGGCATCGCTTTCCATGCAAAGCTGGTGTGTTTCTTCAGGGTAGGGGTCGCCTACGGCATCGATGGCGCATGCACCGGTTAACGCTTTTTTATACTTTAGTTCGTGTCCGAATTTGTTACACACGGCTTTGGTAACTTTCAGTGCCTGTTCAATGATTTCAGGCCCGATTCCGTCGCCGGCTAATACGGCAATGTTTAATGTTTTACCCATAGTATTTATAGTTTTAATATTTTTTTTAATGCTTGATTTAAGGTCTGGATTTCATGATTATTAAGAGTTCCTATTTTACCGATAATAAGATTTTTATCGATGGTTGCAATTTTGATGATTTTTACGATGGATTCTTTTTTTAGTCGATTAGATGTGTTTGGGGTTAAAATAAAATCATATTCATTATGGAAATATATCTGAGTTGAAATAAAGCATATTGTTGTTGATAGTTCAGATTCAATGAGAATTATTGCAGGCCTGATTTTATTCCCCATCAAATCAGTAAAAGGGAATGGGGTTAATACAATGTCACCTTTTCTCATTTGTATTTTTCAATTACATCTTTAACCGTGTATAAGTCTTCATCGTGATGTAAAAAATCAAAAGACTGAGAATTAGAAGCCATTTGAGCAATTCCTTCTAAGTCAATTTTATCTTCAATTTTGCTTAAAAGAAATTCAGCAAAGTGATTTATCTCCCGGATTTTATCATCTGGAAGTTTGTTCACCTTTTGAATGGTCTCTTCTATTAATTGTTCTCTTTTCATGACTCTCTGTTTTTTACAAATCTATGCATTTGGTTGAAAACCAGCAATTATTTTATTCCTCCAAAGGCTGCAAAGTTAAAATGCTTGTGCAGTAAAATGGTTTTTGCAAAGCCAGTATTTTTCATTAATTCAAGTTGATAGGTCAGTGTTCGCGGCGTATCTTCAGTTTCGTATCGGTTCATATACATTTTAACATCGCTTTCACTTACTTGTTTTTTCAATTTGCTAAGCCATCCGCTAAGCATCATGTCATTTATTTCGTCCGTTTCTGAAATTACAATGTCGTTTATCCAGAATGAACCAGCCGGGGTAAGTGCCCGAAACACTTTTTCAAAAACCAGTTCCCATTCTTCGTTTCCACGCAGGTGGTGCAAGGTAGTGCCTGCAGTAATAATGTCGAAATGGTTTTCGCCAAGTTCAAGTTCGCGGTAATCGCCCTGTATGATTGTTACTTGTCCGTTGGTTGTTTCACTAACCCGCTTGTGTGCTGCCTGTAGCATGTTGCCACTTATGTCAACTAAGGTGAAATTAGCGGTAGGGAAAAACGAAGCTAATTTTACTGCATAATTTCCGCCACCACATCCCAGGTCGAGTATGTTGCGGGCGCTGGGAGTGCTGAGTTTTGCTGCTTGTGTAATTAGTTCTATGCATAAGGGTGAATCGATTGCTGTAGTTTGACCGGTTTCTATATTTGAAAATCGTTCAACCTGTGAATCGAAGTTTTGTCGTATGGTATCGATGGATGATTTTGTCATTGCGTCTTTAATTCAATAATATTCAACATTTTCATGGTTGCTATAATTGCAGCATTTGTTTGGTCGGGGTCGAGCCCACGTGTGCGAAATTCTTTATCTAAATCCCAGGTAATTACGGTTTCAACCAAGGCATCGGTTTTTCCACCCGGTGGTATGGTAACTGCGTAATCAACCAGTTTTGGGAATGGTTTTTTGAGTTTCTTATATATTTTTTTCAGGGCATTCATAAACGCATCGTACTGTCCGTCACCCGTGGCGGTTTCTTCGTAAACCTTATTGTGGTATTTTATCGACAGCGACGATACGGGTTTTAGCCTGTATGCCATCGATACTGTAAAATTTTGAATCGAAACAACTTGGTCAACTGCATGTGTGCGAAGCACATCCGACACAATGTATGGTAGCTCTTCAAGGCTTACATTGGCTTTTTTGTCGCCCAGTTCGATAACCCGTTGGGTTACTTTTTTCAGCGAATCGGGGTCGAGCGAAATACCAAGTTCTTCGAGGTTTTTTCGGATATTGGCTTTCCCCGATGTTTTCCCGAGTGCATATTTACGTTTTCGTCCAAAGCGTTCAGGAAGCAGGTCGTTGAAATACAATTCGTTCTTGGTGTCGCCATCGGCGTGAACGCCACTGCACTGGGTGAATACAAACTCGCCAATGAGTGGTTTGTTGGTCGGGATACGAATGCCCGAAAACGATTCGACCAGTTTACTTGCTATGTTCAGTTTGTTTTCCTGAACGTTTGTTTCAAATTTTAAGTGGTCTTTGATGGTTGCAATTACACTTGAAAGTGGGGCATTACCAGCCCGTTCTCCTAACCCGTTTATGGTTGTGTGGATGCAGCGTATTCCGGCTTTTAATGCATAATAAACGTTTGCAATGGCCAGGTCGTAATCGTTGTGTGGGTGAAAGTCAAAATCCAGCTCCGGATGCTTTTCAATTATTTCGCTACAAAAAGCAAAGGTTTCATCAGGTGCTAATATCCCGAGCGTGTCAGGAAGCATGTAATGCTTTACAGCAGAATCCTTTAGTCCGTCGAGCATGAAGTGTACATAGTCTTTTGAGTTGCGCATGCCGTTCGACCAATCTTCGAGATATACATTTACCGTCAGCCCTTTTTGACTTGCCATTTCGATGTTGTGTTTGGCATCGGCCAGGTGTTCTTCGGGTGTTTTTCGGAGCTGTTCGGTAACGTGTTTATACGAACCTTTCAGTAAAAGGTTCATCGTTTTTGCTCCCGATTCAACAATCCAGTCGATGGACACACCATTGTCAACAAAACCCAGAACTTCAATCTTGTCGAGATGGTTATTTTTAGCTGCCCAGCTTGTAATACGCTGTACACCTTTAAATTCACCTTCGGAAACCCGGGCCGAAGCTACTTCGAGCCGGTCGATTTTCAGGTCGTTTAGAAAAACCTGTGCCATGCTGAGTTTTTCCATCTCATTGAATGAAACGCCCGTTGTTTGCTCACCGTCGCGTAGGGTTGTGTCTAATATTTTGATTAGTTTACCCCCGCTGCCCCCTGAAGGGGGAGCTAGGGATGATGATGTATTTCGACTTTTGTTCATTTTTTATTTGTTTTGTTCGAAAGCTTCTATTTCATCTTTCATGTTTACCAGGTAATCGATATCGTCGTATCCATTAAGCAAACAGGTTTTTTTATAGGGGTTGATTTCAAATTCGAACGAATTACCACTTGTGTTATTGGTAAAGGTCTGATTTTCGAGGTCAACGGTGAATTCAGCCTTGTTGTTTTTGTCGATGGTCTCAAAAATTTCGTCGAGAAATTCGGGGGTAACCTGTACCGGCAGTAAGCCGTTGTTCAGGGCATTTCCCTTAAAAATATCGGCAAAGAAACTTGAAACAACCACTTTGAATCCTGCGTCGTAAATAGCCCAGGCAGCATGTTCGCGGCTTGAGCCGCTTCCGAAATTTTTACCTCCTACGAGTATTGAGCCTGAGAATTCGGCCTTGTTCATAACAAATTCGGGATTGGGCTCATTGTTATCGAGGTAACGCCAGTCGCGAAACAGGTTTTCTCCAAATCCTTTTCGTTCTACGGCTTTCAAAAAGCGGGCAGGTATAATCTGGTCGGTATCTACATTCTCGATGGGCAGCGGTACGGCCGGTGATGTTATTTTTACAAATTTATCGATTGGCATAATCTTCTAATTAATGGGTTTATACAATTTTAAAAATTCGTTGGGGTGCTAACTTTACCTTCGATAGCACAAGCTGCGGCAACTAAGGGGCTGGCTAGCAGGGTGCGCGATTTTGGCCCCTGGCGGCCTTCAAAGTTCCGGTTTGTGGTTGAAACTGCATATTTACCGGCCGGTACTTTGTCGGGATTCATAGCCAGACAGGCTGAACAACCGGGTTGGCGCAGTTCGAACCCTGCTTCTTCCAGAATTTCGACTAAGCCTTCTTCCCTGATTTGTTTTTCAACTGCAACAGAACCCGGAACTAACCATGCAACTACATTATCAGCCTTCTTCTTTCCTTTAACATATTCAGTGAATACCCTAAAGTCTTCGATACGGCCGTTTGTACAGCTTCCCAGGAATACATAGTCAACAGGTTTTCCCAAAATGGGTTCGCCTTCTTTAAAGCCCATGTACTCTAGTGATTTCTGGAAACTTTTTTTGTCGTTGCCTTTAAGTCCATCGCTTGTTGGAATGTTTTCTGAAATTTTGATACCCATTCCCGGATTTGTGCCATAGGTAATCATCGGTTCAATGTCGGCAGCATCAAAAGTGTATTCTGTGTCGAAAACTGCATTGTCGTCGGTTTTTAGTGTTTTCCAGTAAGCCAGGGCTTTGTCCCATTCTTCGCCTTTTGGGGCATATTTGCGACCTTTCACGTATTCGAAAGTTGTTTCGTCGGGGGCAATAAGGCCACCACGAGCACCACTTTCGATGCTTAAATTACAAACAGTCATACGTCCTTCCATCGAAAGTTGCTTGAACGTTGTACCTGCGTATTCAATAAAATGACCTGTTCCGCCCGATGTTGATAATTTAGCAATGATGTATAATGCGATATCCTTTGCTGTAACTCCGGGTTTTAAATCGCCGTTAACCGTAATGCGCATTTTTTTAGGTTTGGGCTGCATAATGCACTGGCTGGCCAGTACCATTTCAACTTCGCTGGTTCCAATACCAAAGGCAACTGCGCCAAAAGCTCCGTGTGTCGATGTGTGGCTGTCGCCGCAAACGATGGTCATGCCCGGTTGGGTTAAGCCTTGCTCGGGGCCAATAATGTGCACCACGCCGTGTCCTTCAGTTCCGAGACCGTGAAATGTGATTCCATGTTCCTCGCAGTTGGCTTTCAGTTTGTCAACCTGGTTGCGCGAAAGTTCATCAACAATTGAGAGGTGTTGGTTGGTGGTTGGTACGTTGTGGTCGGGGGTTGCTGTTGTTTGGTCGGGGCGGGCAACCTTGAGCCCCCGGTTTTTTAAACCTAAAAATGCAACCGGACTGGTAACTTCGTGTATAAAGTGACGGTCGATGTATAAAACATTTGGGCCGCCTTCAACCTTTTTTACTACGTGGGCATCCCAAACTTTGTCGAATAATGTTTTTGCTTCCATAAAATTTAATTTGAACCGGCAGCGATATTGCCGGCAGCTTTATTGCATTGATTTGTTACTGGTACTGCTATCGGTTTTTAACAGTTTGAATTTATAAATGTTTATTGTTTTTAATAGTTCGTTACTATTTTTTTAGTTATTGACAGTGAGATGTTTGTGTTTTGCCGGATTAGTTGTTTAAATTGCAGGTATTCAATTTGTTGCAAACAAAATCTCATGTCTCATGTCTAAAATCTAACGTGCTGTTGGTTCTGCCACCGTAATTTTATTTATGGCATCGAGATAGGCTTCCACCGATGCGGTAATAATGTCGGTGTGTGCTCCAAAGCCGTGATAGTTACGGTCGTGATGACTGATGGTCATGTGAACCTTTCCTACATCGTCGCTGCCTTTGGTAATGGCCTGAATCAGAAATTCTTCGACCGTTACGTGGCGTGTGATGATTTGTTTTACAGCATTGATGGCTGCATCAACCGGGCCGTTACCGCTTGATGTGGCGGCAAATTTTTCGCCGGCAATTATCAGGCGAATGCTGGCCATCGGTTCAAGCGATTGTCCCGTTAAAACTTGCAGATAATCGAGCTTGATGCGGTCGTTTTCGTGACGAACTTCGCCTACCAGCATCAGCAGGTCGTCTTCTTTGATGTCTTTCTTTTTATCAGCCAGTTTCAAAAATTCGTTGTAAACTTCGTCGAGTTTGTCTTTTTCGAGCACGATGCCCAGGTTTTGCAGGTTATGTTTCAATGCTGCACGACCGCTGCGTGCAGTAAGTAAAATTGATGATTCGCTGATACCTACATCGGCCGGGTCGATGATTTCGTAGTTTTCACGGTTTTTCAACACTCCATCCTGGTGAATACCCGACGAGTGGGCAAATGCGTTACGGCCTACGATGGCTTTATTGGGTTGCACCGGCATGTTCATCAGGCTCGAAACCAGTCGGCTGGTTTTGTAAATGTGCTTGGTGTTGATGTTGGTGGTAATGCCCAATTCTTTTTCGCGGCTTTTGAAAGTCATTACAACCTCTTCGAGCGAAGTGTTTCCGGCACGTTCGCCAATACCATTCATGGTTACTTCAACCTGGCGGGCGCCGTTCAGGATTCCGCTCACCGAGTTTGCTGTGGCCATCCCTAAGTCGTTGTGGCAATGTGTTGAAATGATAGCATTATGCACACCTTTCACATTTTCCATCAGGAACTTAATTTTTTCGCCAAACTCGTGAGGCATGGTGTAGCCCGTTGTGTCGGGAATATTAACTACGGTTGCCCCTGCTTTTATAACTGCTTCAACAACTTTGGCCAGGTAAACATTGTCGGTGCGGCCGGCATCTTCAGCATAAAATTCAACGTCTTCAACGTATTTTTTTGCATACTTAACGGCGGCCACTGCCCGTTCGATTATTTCGTCCTGGTTCGAGTTGAGTTTGTATTTTATGTGGTATGGTGATGTGCCAATGCCGGTGTGAATTCTGCCTTTTTTAGCGTGTTTTAGGGCATCGGCTGCAACATCAATATCTTTTTCAACTGCGCGCGTTAAAGCGCAAATGGTTGGCCAGGTAACGGCCTTTGATATTTCGACCACCGAGTTGAAATCGCCGGGACTTGAAATCGGGAAGCCGGCTTCAATTACGTCAACTCCGAGCTCTTCGAGGGCCTTGGCTACTTCAATTTTTTCAATCGTGTTTAACTGGCACCCGGGAACTTGTTCTCCGTCGCGTAATGTTGTGTCGAAAATGTACAACCTGTCGCTCATGGTTTTTCGTTTTATGCCGAATTTCGGCGTGTTTAACAATTATTAGGAACAAAAAAGCCACTCTCGTTATCTGAGAATGGCTTACAATATTTTATGCTTTACATATACATACCACTCTCAGTTCAGCTTTCCTAGAATTAGAATACCGAGCAGGCTAATGAGTGATATGATAATGCTGTTCATCATGATTTTTTACTTATTTGCTGCAAATATGAAAATATTTTTTTAAAATGAAAATAAAATGACCTTTAAATTGATAAATTCGAACTAAAATTAAGTTTTTGGTTTAAAACGGGCATTTGTCTTCTTTGAAATATACTTTGATTTTTATGTTTTTTAAGCCTTTGTCGTTTTCGTTTATTTCGTAATCGATGTATTCGATTTCGTTGTTCTGGTACGAGGCATTTTCTATTATTTCGCTAATGTTTTCGGGGTTTGTTGGAAAATCGAACGACATGTCCTGCCCAATTATTGTTGCTTCGATGTTATACGTTTTGCCGGGTTTCAAATAAAGGGTCGAAACACCCTGGGTAAAGCTAAACCGAGTATAGGGTTTGTTGCTGTCTTTTTCCTTGTAGCTTCCACTTGCCGAGGGCGCAATGCCCATAAAATCGTCTTTGCAATAAAAGCTAATAGCCACATTGTATGGTTCAAGCCCGGGCTTTGGACTTGCGTTTAATTCAATTGCCTTTTGGCATAGCTCTCCGTTGAGATTGTACGTATTGTCGGCAATTTCATATTGTTCGTTGTCGAAAACCGTAAAGGCGAGGTTTGAGCTTTCTGTAGGGTAGTAAAAACTTCCGGTATTGACAACGTTCGGCATTTCGGAAGTGCTTAGAAAGCCTTCTTTCAGAATATCGGTTTCCGATAAAATTTGATAGTAAAATGATGCTGTTCCGTTGCTTTTGTTGGTGTTATTTATTGTGATATTAATGCCGTTTAAACATTCGGTAAATTGTTGGTTGTTGGTAGCCATATACGCCTTAAATTGAAGGGTGTTGGCGGGTAGTTCGGAAGCCTGATGGTTCAATTCAATAATAGAATATTCTTCGGTTTCATCTACCAAATAACCTTCGATTCCCCATGCCTGGTACGATTGCGCTGGTTCCGACAGCGATAAATATCCTGCGGTGGGGTCGTTGGTACGGTAAATTCGGTAGTACGTTTTACCGTTTTGCTGAATGGTTTTACTTAGTAAGTCCCAGTTTGGAGTGTCGTTACTGATGATTGAATCGTTAAAAAGCATTTCGAAGGGTGCATTATTTAAAACGCTGTTGTTTGTGCGAATCATGTTTACAATAATGCTGTGCTGTCCCGTAGTGCTATGTTTAATGTTTACCGGATATGCATCGTAAAGGTATTCCGGATCGTCGCAAAACAGGGTTAATTCAAGAGGCGCCGATTCCGAAGGTGTGCGATTGGGGTCGAGGAATAGTTCAGCAGTGCCGGTTTTGCTTAGCGAAAAAGCTCGATGTGTGCCACCTGCATCAACAATGTACTGAGCATCGTTACCGGCAAAGGCGAAAATTATTTCATGGTCGTTAACCGGCAGACCGGTTTCTTCGTCGATAAAATACAGGGTGATTTGCGTATCAAATACGTAGGGATCGACCAGTAGTAGTGCGATATTTTCTCCGGTTTCTTTGTTTTTCAATGGATTGTCGAAAAGGTTTTCGCAAGCAACAGTTATAAACAAAAGAGCCGATGCAATTATGATGTGAACGGATGTATGTTTTGTATTTTTCATACGATTAAATTGTTTGTTTTTATGGTATCGTATAGCCTGCCCCGATTTTTCGGGGGAACTCGCATTAATTTTATCATCCTCTTGGATGTCATTTTTTTACATGCTCGTTTCATATTCGTTTCAACTTTATTTGAATTTGGCAATCTTAAAAGAGATACTACCCCTTACAATCGGGTAAAGTACATATTGATCGATTTGCGATTCCATCAGTTTTTCCTGCTCGTGAGCAGGGTTGGCAGTGGGGCTTGTTAGCCCGCTTGCATTAATGTTAATGTTGGGTCTTCCGTGATAATAGGTTCCAATTTCGAAATTGAATCCAATTAATTTTGGCCCCAATGCGTTACCAAAGCCAATGCCGAAGTATGGCGATATTGTTAAACCCGGTTTCAGATCGAATTCGAAACGCCCAATTTTTTCGGCGGGTATTTCAAGTTCGCCCATCGAGTAATTGCTGGCTGCTTCGCCGCTAAAGTTTATGTTCATCCGGTTGTAGGCAAAACCGCCAGTGAGGTACATTGATGGTAGAATAAAATAATCGTATAAGGCCGTAATTGAGCCGAGTTTAATGCGGGCATTTCCATCGTAAGTTACATCCGATTGTTCAATACTTCGATTGTGATTGTAGGCGAAATGGTCGAACCCAACCCGGGCCGACATGCGTTTGTGGAATTGAAAAATAACATCGCTTCCAATACCCATATTCGAACTTTTGATTGAAATTCCAATTCCCTTATCTTGTGAAAACACATTAATTGATAACAGAAGCAGCAGGGTGGTAATGTATCTCATTTTGCTTTTCATGTTGAGTTTTTAGCTGTAAATGGTGGCAATAATCCTGCGATTTCCGCCATGGTTTCTGAATTCGCAAAGGTATATTCCCTGCCATGTTCCCAGGTTGAGTCGGTAATTGGTAACCGGAATGGTAAGGCTGGCTCCAAACAACGACGATTTGATGTGTGCCGGCATATCGTCGCTCCCTTCGAGTACGTGGGTGTATAACGGATGATTCTCAGGTATTAATTTATTGGTGAAGCTTTCCAAATCGGTTCTTACATCGGGGTCGGCATTTTCATTCAATGTTAAAGCGGCCGATGTATGTTGTATCAGTAAATTTACCATGCCGGTTTCAGGTAGCTCGTCAAGTTCACGTAAAATGTCAGAGGTGATTAAATGAAATCCCCTGCGATGATTTGGTAAATGAATGATTTTTTGTTGTATCATTTTCTTCGATTTTATTGATACCAGCCGGCATACATATTATAATTATTTGCAATACGTTCAATATCGTTTTTTAGTAGCTCTGGGCTCAAATCTTTAATTTTTTTAGCAGGTGTTCCGGCATATACCGAACCCGATTTAACAACAGTACCCTTGGTAACAACTGAACCGGCAGCAATAATGCTGTTGCTTTCAATAATGGCATCGTCGAGTACAACAGCATTCATGCCGATCAGTACATTATCGTGAATGGTGCATCCGTGTACAATAGCTCCGTGAGCAATTGAAACATTATTGCCAATGTTGGTGGGCGATTTTTGATAGGTGCAATGAATAACCGCATTATCCTGCACATTAACATTATTGCCTAATTTTATATAATGAACGTCGCCTCTTAAAACAGCATTAAACCAGATGCTGCAAGCTTCGCCAATGCTAACGTCTCCGATTAGAGTTGCCGTTTGAGCAAGGTAGCAGTTCTTGCCAATTTGGGGTGTTTTTGTATTTAACGGAATAATTAATGCCATATCTCTTTTTATTGTATTGGTAAAACAGGTAACAAAGAAAACGGTTTTTTGCTTAATCGAAGAATAATGTTTTTGTAAATCGATAACGAATGTATGCTTTAAACATGAAAAAAACCCATAATTCAAAGGGTTTGAGGAATTGTACAGTATTGTAATGCTCGTCTCGTTTCGTAAAAGTTAAAAATTCGAACGTTTTTGTTTTATACGTTCAATATTCTTGAAAATTCGACGATCTTAGTTATTTTTGTTTGCGCTAAAAATCTAACAAAAGTCATTTTTTTTTGCAGTTTATTGAATATGGGTTCGTATTCAACAAGCAATTTTAGTACATCAAAACCAACATTTTTATATACCATGACAAAGGATACGAAAGTTATTGAATTAGATCAGGTTGCAATTCGTTTTTCCGGCGACTCGGGCGATGGAATGCAGCTTACGGGTACCTTGTTTTCTGATGCTACGGCTTTAGTTGGAAATGATATTTCAACATTTCCCGACTATCCGTCTGAGATTAGAGCACCACAAGGAACAGTGGGAGGAGTTTCGGGTTTCCAGGTGCATTTTGGAAACCGGAAAATTAATACACCCGGAGATAAAGCGCATGTATTGGTTGCCATGAATCCGGCAGCTGTAAAAGCCAATGCAAAATTTCTGGAGCCTTCGGCTACTATAATTTATGATGTTGATTCTTTCAATGATAAGAATCTGAAAAAAGCAAAGTTTGTAACCGATGATCCTTTTGCCGAGTTGAATCTTGATGATTACTATAAGATTGGAGTTCCCATTACTAGTTTAACCAAAGAAGCGTTGATTGATTCGAACATGGACAATAAAGCTGTGTTGCGAAGCAAAAATATGTTTGCATTGGGGCTTGTGAGTTGGATTTTTAACCGGCCTTTAGATATTATTGAAAAAGCTTTAAAAGCTAAGTTTGGGAAGAAGCCTTTAATTTTTGAATCGAATATTACTGTTTTGCATGCTGGATACAATTACGGCATGAATATGCAACATACTACACCCCAGTTTTTGGTGCCGGCTGCTAAAATCGAAAAAGGTATTTATCGCAATATCAGCGGTAATCATGCAACAGCCTGGGGGCTTCTTGCTGCTGCCGAGAAAGCCAACATCGAATTGTTTTTAGGTTCATATCCTATTACCCCGGCTACCGATATACTTCAAGTGTTGTCGGAGCGTAAGGATTTGGGCGTTAAAACCTTTCAGGCCGAAGACGAGATTGCCGGAGTTTGTACCGCAATTGGTGCATCGTATGCAGGCGATTTAGGTGTAACCTCTACATCGGGGCCCGGTTTGGCATTGAAATCGGAAGCCATTAACCTGGCTGTTATGGCCGAGTTGCCCTTGGTGGTTGTCGATGTACAACGCGGAGGCCCTTCAACCGGTTTGCCTACCAAAACCGAGCAGTCGGATTTGATGCAGGCTCTCTGGGGGCGCAATGGCGAAAGTCCAATTGTAGTTATTGCGGCAAGTACTCCGAGCGATTGTTTCGATTATGCTTTCGAAGCAGCTCGTATTGCTCTTGAACGAATGACGCCGGTTATGCTGATGACAGACGGATTTTTAGGGAATGGCAGCGAGCCCTGGAAAATTCCTTCGATGAACGATTTGCCAAAAATTACTTCACGAGTAGCGAAAGATCCTTTGAAATTTAAACCATACAGTAGAACCGATGAGACTTTGGCTCGCGAATGGGCTTTCCCTGGAATGGAAGGTTTTGAACATCGGATTGGCGGACTCGAAAAAGACGAATCGGGAACGGTAAGCCACGATCCGGCAAACCATCAACGTATGTGTGAAATCCGTGCCGAAAAAGTAGCCCGTGTTGTGGATATGATCCCCGATATTGAACCTTATGGAAATACAGAAGGCGATGTGCTTATTGTTGGTTGGGGCGGAACTTATGGGCACCTGGTAAGTGCTGCCCGCGAATTGTGTAACGATGGTAAAAAGGTTGGATTGGCTCACTTCAATTATATTAACCCATTGCCTGCCAATACTGCCGAGGTTTTTGCAAAGTTTAAAAAGATTATCGTTTGCGAACTAAACCTGGGACAGTTTGCCGCATATTTGCGCGATAAACTGCCTCAGTTTAAATACGAACAGCTCAATAAGGTACAGGGATTGCCATTTTCGGTGGCTGAAATTAAAGAAAGTGTTATTAAATTAATGGAGGAATAGGCAAATGACTGAATTTACATATACTGCTAAAGATTTTAAAAGTACGAGCGAAGTGCGTTGGTGTCCCGGATGTGGCGACCATGCAATAATGAACGCCGTTCAGCGGGTTATGGCCGGTTTGGGACTCAATAAAGCCGACTATGCCGTAATTTCGGGTATTGGCTGTTCGTCGCGTTTTCCGTATTATATGAATACGTACGGGTTTCATACTATTCATGGTCGGGGAGCTGCTATTGCTTCGGGCGTTAAGTCGGCCAACCCTAATCTGCATGTCTGGCAAATAACCGGCGATGGCGATGCAATGGCAATAGGCGGGAATCACTTTATCCACACCATACGTCGTAATGTCGATATGAACCTGATTTTATTTAACAATAAAATATACGGTCTGACTAAAGGACAATACTCGCCTACAACCGATCTGGGTGCTAAAACCAAAACATCGCCTTTTGGAACTATCGAAGAGCCTTTTGTGCCTGGCCAATTGGTGCTTGGAGCTAAGGGGACTTATTATGCCCGAACCATCGACGGTAACATGAAAATGAGCCAGGAAATTTTTGACGATGCAGCTCGATTTAAAGGAACCTCGGTAGTTGAGGTGCTGCAAAATTGTGTGATTTTCAACAGTGGAATTCACGAAATGATTACCAAAGGCGACGACCGCGATGAAAAGCAGATTTATCTGAAACATGGCGAAAAGATGATTTTTGGAACACAGAAGGACAAAGGGCTGGTTTTGGAAAATGGAAAACTGAAAGCAGTTGTCATTGGTCAGGACGGCTACACCATTGATGATGTATTGGTGCATGATGCCAGGGAAGAGAGCCTATACATGCATGCGGCGCTTATCAACATGAAGTTACCCGAAATGCCGGTTGCTTTTGGCGTAATAAGAGCCGTTGAAATGCCTACTTATGACCAGGAAATGGAGCGACAAATTGCCGAAGTGAAAGAAACGGCTAAAATCAAATGTATGGATGATCTTTTAAAGAGCGGAAATACCTGGGAAGTATAAAAATATTTGGCTTAACATAAAAAATGGCTGCCTTTAATTTGGCAGCCATTTTTTTCTTGTGAATTATTAAATTCGATCCTTTAGCATTTTTGTTTCGTTTTCGAAACCGGGTTTTTCGAGCAGAGCAAACATATTTTTTTTGTAAGCCTCAACGCCAGGCTGGTCAAAAGGATTAACATTAATTAGGTATCCGCTTATTCCACAGGCTTTTTCAAAAAAGTAAATCAGTTGGCCTAAATTGTACTCATCAAGGCGTTCAATCTCAACTTTAATGTTGGGCACATCCCCATCAACATGTGCTATCTGTGTTCCAAGCTCAGCCATTTTGTTTACATAGTCAATATTTTTGCCGGCCAGAAAATTGAGCTTGTCAAGGTTGTCCGTGTCTTCGGGAATTAGCACTTTGTTATCGGGTTTTTCAACCGAGATTACGGTCTCGAACAGTAGGCGTTCTCCTTCCTGTATGTATTGACCCATTGAATGTAAGTCGGACGAAAAATCGACCGATGCCGGGAACAATCCTTTTCCGTCTTTTCCCTCACTTTCGCCATAAAGCTGCTTCCACCACTCGGCAATATAGTGGAGTTTTGGCTGGTAATTAACCAGAATTTCAATTTTCTTTCCTTCGGTATAAAGCGCATGCCTTGCAGCGG
This sequence comes from Prolixibacteraceae bacterium, assembly GCA_016930365.1. Taxonomy (GTDB): domain Bacteria; phylum Bacteroidota; class Bacteroidia; order Bacteroidales; family Prolixibacteraceae; genus Roseimarinus. The sequence goes on from JAFGGY010000206.1 coordinate 23,676, forward strand.
CATACTGGCAGGCAATATTTTTTTCGAACGGAACTGATGTGTTGGTAGCCGAAGCCATTTCTTTTGCTCCATTTACGAGAGCTCTAATATTGAACCCTGCAACTGCAATAGGAATTAGTCCTACAGGGGTTAATACCGAGTAGCGTCCACCTACATTGTCGGGTATTACAAATGTTTTATAGTTTTCTTCGTTGGCTAAAGTTTTCAGAGCACCTTTCGACGCATCAGTAACGGCACATATTCGCGATTGTGCTTCAGCTTTTCCATACTTTTCTTCCAAATCCTGTTTCAGTATTCTGAAAGCCAAGGCCGGTTCGGTGGTGGTTCCCGATTTTGAAATTACACATGTGGCCCATTCTTTGTTTTTTAACAGGTCGCGTAGTTCTGCCAGATAGTCTTCGCTGATGTTTTGTCCGGCAAACAAAATGGATGGTTTATCACCCTTTAAGTGAGCAAAATTATTCGAAAGTGCATCAACTACTGCTTTTGCACCCAAATACGAGCCGCCTATGCCAATTACAACATAAATATCGATGTTCTTAGCGCGAATGGTTTTCGCTGTATTTTCAACTTCGGTTAAAAATTCGTTGCTAATTTCGTATGGAAGGTTAACCCAGCCGGTGTAATCGCTTCCGCGTCCGCTTTTTTTGTGTAAGGCGGTGTTTAATTGCTCGGTAGGTTGTTTGTAGGTGTCAAAAATGTCGGGCGAAATAAATCCGCCGGTTTTTGAAAAAGCTTTACTGAGATCTAACTTAATCTGTTTCATTTGTGTGAATATTTATAGCGTTTACAGATAAATGTAGGAAATGGTAATTCATAAACAAATTGTTTTGAAAAAAGTTATCTAAGTTACCTGAGATTTTCGGTAAGTAACCTGATTTCTATTGCAGGTGAAATATTTTCGTAGCAGATGTTATAAACGGCATCGCATATAGGCATGCTTACATTGTATTCGGCGTTAATTTCTTTGATGCATTTTACTGCATAGTATCCTTCGGCAATCATGTGCATTTCAAGTTGTGCCGATCGAACCGTATATCCTTTCCCCACCATGGTTCCAAACAGCCTGTTTCGACTGAACTGCGAATAGGCGGTAACCAGCAAATCGCCCAGGTAAGCCGAGCCTTTTATGTCGCGCGAGATAGGATGAACGGTGTCTACAAAACGTTTAATCTCTTGAATGGCATTGGCGATGAGTACTGCCTGGAAGTTATCGCCATAGTGCAAACCATGACAAATACCTGCAGCCACGGCGTATATGTTCTTCAAAACTGAAGCGTATTCAGTACCGTAAATATCGTCGGATATGTGTGCTTTGATAAACGACGATTCGATGAGTAGGGCAAAAGCACGGGCTTTTTTAACATCGGGGCATGCAATAGTAAGGTACGATAATCGTTCGAGGGCAACTTCTTCGGCATGACAAGGGCCGGCAATAATTCCAATTGAGTCGAACGGTACGCCGTATTCTTTATTGAAAAACTTGCCTACTATTAAATTATCGACAGGAACAATGCCTTTTATAGCCGAAATAATAAATTTATTACTGATGTCGACGGTTAATTCTTCGAGTGCTTCTTTTAAAAAAGCAGAAGGAATAACAAATATAAGGATGTCGGAATGGCGGGCAATTTTATTCAGATCGTCGTAAAAATTTATCCGTTCGGTGTCAAAATATACATCGCCAAGGTAGTTTGGGTTGTGGCTGTATTTTTTTATAAAATCGATGTTGTCGGGATTTCTAAAATACCAGTTGATTGACTGGTTGTTGGTAAGAAGAATTTTAGCCAGAGCCGTAGCCCAGCTTCCACTTCCAATAATCGCTATTTTTGCGTTTGATAACATGCAGAAATATTGCTTTAGTGAACGGCAAAAATACAAAAATCATCTTTATAACCATCGATTGAGTTAAAAACGTGTCAATTATTCAGCTATTGAATGCTTTAGCAGTAATTTGGATGTCTTTTCGTAAAACAAAAACCTACATTCATCAACACAAAACCTTCGTTCATCAAAAGTTTCAAGTAACATGCATGTTATGTCAATGATTTTTTGTCATTTTGTAACATTAATTCAAATTAAACTAAAACATGAGTAAGAAGTTATTGTTTACTACGATTCTTTTATTAGGCCTTTTTTATGGGTTTTCCCAACCCAATTTGCCTGTAAAATTCCGTGTTGAGAAAAAAGCTACTTCAAAGCCTTTTACCGAGTTGGAAGAAATGTTTTTCAAAAAGTATTATTACACCAAACCGGTAACCATCGATTTATCAAAAAGCTCGGTGAATATTGTTTTCGACGATGGTCGGAAAAGTCTTAGTAAAAGCATTGTCGAGGTAGCCCATGAAGAAGAAGTATATGATGGGAAATTGGAATATGAAACCTTATATTTTGTTGATAAGGACAATACTTCCGATACACTTACCTTTGTTGTTGATCACGAAGTAGGTTACTATCAGCTTACTTATCCCGAGAAAAATAAAGAGGGAGAAAGCGTAGGATATGTTTCCTATATTCATTTTCTTGACGACAACGGCCTGGTTTCTAAATAGTATAGGTAATATAATTTTTATTTCATGCGAGGTGCACTTCACAAAGCGATTTGTTTAGTGTGCCTCGTGTAGTTATATATTGGTTGCCTGAAAAAGTAATGTTTTGTCAGCTTGAAAATAAGTTGGTTTTGTCCGCTAAAAATTTTTCAATAATTTTTTGATGGTCGAAAGCGAGTGGCGGTAGCGAATTTAATTCGAACCACTGTGCTTCGGCTGCATCGTCATTGGCGCTAAGGGTAAGCTTTGTGTAAATAATCCCCCAATACACTACCGAAATGGTTCTTCCCCGCGGATCGCGACCCGGCTTTCCAAAACTGGCAAATTGATGTAGTGCAATGCCTTCGAGCCCGGTTTCTTCTTTCAGTTCGCGCATGCAGGCATCTGGTAAATCTTCATCCATATCGACAAAACCACCGGGCAATGCCCATTTGCCTTTGTACGGATTGTTTTTTCTCTTTATTAATAAAATTGAGATAGAGCCATTTTCTTTTGCAACAATAATTGCGTCGGCACATACGGCAGGCCTTGGATATTGATAAGTGTAAGACATTTAAAGAATTCTTTTCATTAATCGTAACTGGTGAGTGTAGCGTTGTGTTTCAATGTTGAAAATGCCAGCATGGTCGATATTGTCGATACGAACTTTTCCTGATGAATGGATTATCTTGTTCTTTTCCCATATAATTCCCACATGTATAATTTCTCCTTCTTCGTTATCGAAAAAAGCTAAATCGCCTGGCAGGGCTTCTTCTACAAACGAAAAATGTTCGCCCAGCCGGGCTTGTTGTGAGGCATCGCGAGGTATGTCGATACCGGCAATTTTGTATGCAATTTGCGATAATCCCGAGCAATCTATGCCTAAAGGCGTTCGCCCTCCCCATTGATATGGGGCATTAAAATACATAAGAGCCGCATTGATTACTGTGGTTCTTTTGTCGTTGTCCGATGGTTTTAAAACATTGTTACTTAGTAGTTTGTATGACGAGCCTGCAAATTTGAAACTTGAGTTCTTTTTAACAAAACGAGGCAGGGTGCTGCCAGCAACAATTAAAAAGTTACGATAATCGTCGTTTTGCTGAACAATATTAAAAATATCTACTGTTGTGTGGTGTTTTTTCTCCGAAAGATATTTGAACTCCCTGGAACTGATTGGAATTATCATTTTGGAATCAATCCAGCCTTCGTATCCGTCATGAAATAAACGTATTTTGCACCACTTTTTTTGATCTTCAATAATTTCGAAATGTTCACCAAACAGAACTTGTGTGCACATTTCGCTTTTTTCGGCCGGTTCAGTCCTGACAGGAATGGAACTTAGGTTTGAAATTCCGTACATAATTTTGATAAAGATTTTCTGAATTCTAAACGATTCAAATATACAATAATCCTTATGCAATGGTATATATTGCTAATAATTTTTCTAATTTTAGAAATCATTCAAAATTGCTAATAAACGAAAGTATGAAAGATCGCAAAACTAAGATATTGAGTTTGTTCCGTAAATTTTACTATGCATTATATCTGGTTCTCACTTTTGGAGTTATTTATTTGTTGCTGCCCAAACAAGGAACATTTAAGTACGAATTCCAAAAGGGACGTCCGTGGGCACATCAAACGCTTATTGCCCCTTTCGATTTTCCGGTATTGAAGCCTAAAGATGTACTCGAAGCTGAAAAAGATTCGCTTTTGAAACATTATGCTCCATATTTTACCCTAAATCCCGATGTTAAGGACGACCAGTTGCTCCTGCTTGAGCAGCGTATAGCACAATCATTTAGTTTATCGAACATCGAATTGGATTCACAAAAAAGCAGTCAGATTTATGCTGTTTTATCCGATTTGTTTGGACGATATTACGATCAAGGGCTTCTCGAAAACTCCATCGAAACATATAATATTCCGGATGATAAAGCTGAGATTAACCTGGTGCAAGGTAACCGGGCTCACAAAGTGCCGGTTTCTTCCTTGCGTTCAATTAAAACGGCTTATATCGAAATTAGCGACTCGTTAAATTTCCTGGCATTGAACGATTCTGTGCTTCAAAAAATTCTTCTTCATATCGACGTGGGAAACTATCTCGCAGCTAATCTTAATTATGATCAAACCTATAACGAAACGAAAACCGAAGAGTTACTCAATAATGTTTCAACTACACGGGGCGCGGTGTTAGCCGGAGTTCGGGTTATTTCGCAGGGCGATATTGTAGATAATGAGAATTATATTGTGCTTGAATCATTACGGCAGGCTTATGAACGAAACCGAATGTATGGAGGTTGGATATCGACTATTATTATTGGGCAAATGATACTTATTGCGGCATTGTTAGCTGTATTGGTTTTGTATCTGCAAAATTTTAATCCAAAGATATTTTGGAAAAAACGCAATTTCTCGCTGATACTTACCACCATTCTTATAACGATTTTGCTGGCTCGTGCTATTTATGAAAACGAATCGCTTAACCTTTATTTGCTGCCTATTTGTATGCTGCCTATAATAATTCGTACCTTCCTGGGGGCGCGTATGGCCATTATGATACATGTAATTACCGTGCTGATTGTGGCTTTTATGGCACCCAATGGTTTCGAATATGTATTTCTTCAGATTATTGCCGGATTAATTGCGGTTGTGAGCTTAAGTAAATTACACCGAAGGGGGCATTTAATCATTACTTCGTTTATTTTAATGGCTACTTATTCTGTTTTGTACCTCGGTTTCGAAATTATCAAAGAAGCTGATTTTAGTAATATTGCCTGGCGCGATTTGATATGGTTTGTTTTTAATGGTGTATTGTTGCTGGTTGCGTATTTGTTGATTTATGTATTCGAAAAAGTATTCGGATTTATCTCCGATGTTACTTTGGTTGAATTATCGGACACCAACCATCCGCTGTTGCGGAAACTGGCCGAGGTGGCTCCCGGAACGTTCCAGCACTCTATGCAGGTGGCTAATTTGGCCGAGGAAACAATACTGCGGATTGGTGGAAATCCTATGCTCGTAAGAACCGGTGCACTTTATCACGACGTTGGAAAAATAAACAGCTCCGAGTTTTTTATCGAAAATCAACTTGATGGAATTAATCCACACGATAAGCTCTCGAATAAGAGAAGTGTCGAAAAGATTGTAAGTCATGTGTTTGATGGGGTTAAAATGGCTAAAAGATATAACCTGCCTGACAGTATTATCGATTTTATTAAAATGCATCACGGGAAAAGCCTTGTCAAATATTTTTACCTGAAGCAAAAGGAACAAAACCCGGATTTAGAGCTCGATCCAAAAGATTATATGTACCCCGGGCCTAATCCTACAACACGCGAAACAGCTGTTGTGATGCTAGCTGATAGTATTGAAGCAGCTTCTCGAAGCCTGCCCGAAAAAAACGAAGAATCGTTAAAGAAACTTATTAATCAAATTATTGACTCGAAAATAACGAACAATGAATTGGAGGATGCGCCTTTAACGTTTAAGGATATTAAGGATATTAAATCTATTTTTCTCGAGAAAATGAAAAATATTTATCATGTTCGCATACAATATCCCTCCGAAGAAAACACAAAGAAATAGCAGACAATGCATTAACAACTAAATATTTGAAATATGTTAAAAAATAAAATTGGTATTAAACAAGAGGATTTTGAAAGAGAAGTTGACGGAAAACAGGTTTCACTTTTTGTACTCGAAAATCTGAATGGAGCTGAACTTACAGTTACGAACTTCGGAGCAAAAGTTGTATCCATATTGGTTCCTGATAAAAACAATCGACTTGTTGATGTGGTAACCGGATATAACAATATCGACGATTATTTGAAATCAGGAGAGCTGTATTTTGGAGCCGCTATTGGCCGTTATGGAAATCGAATAGCGAACGGCAAATTTGAACTGGATGGAGTAGTATATGAATTGGCGCAAAATAACGAACCAAATAGTTTGCATGGTGGACCAAAGGGTTTTCATGCTGTGGTGTGGGATGCTAAAATGATCGATAAGCAAACACTTGAGCTTTCTTATTTATCGAAAGATATGGAAGAAGGATTTCCAGGTAATTTACAGGTGAAAATGATTTATCGCCTTACCGATGAAAACGAGTTTGTGATTGATTATTATGCTCAAAGTGATAAGAAAACCATTTGTAACTTAACCAATCATACGTATTTTAACCTGACAGGCGAAGGAAGTAATACCATTTTGGATCATCTGTTAAAAATAAATGCTAAAGAGTATTTGCCAACAAACGAGGTGGCCATTCCGTTAGGTAAGCCTGCATCGGTTGTTAATACTCCAATGGACTTTACTACCCCGAAAGAAATTGGCCGCGATATTGAAAAGGACTTTGTAGATCTGAAATTTGGAAATGGATACGATCATAATTTCATTGTTAACGATGATAAACTTGGCTTAGTTGAAGCTGCTGTTGCCTTTTCGCCAGTAAGCGGTATCGAGATGACCGTATTTACCGACCAACCGGGATTGCAATTGTATTCTGGCAATTACATGAATGGAACAGAGACAGGGAAAACAGGTAATGCTTATACAAAACGTTCGGCTTTTTGTTTGGAAGCGCAGCATTATCCCGACTCGCCTAACCAAAGTCAATTTCCATCTGTAGTTTTAAACCAGGGCGAAACCTATCGGCAAACTACGAAACATGCATTTTCAGTTAGAAAATAAGTATAATCTATTTCCTTCTGTGTGGTATGAAGGAAACTGTTTTGTAGCAGAAATGATTGTTTTTTTAAGAATTTTGAAAGTAAGGTCCTGAAATATAAAAGTTTATATTTCGGGACTCTTTTTTTTTCAAAAAAGGGCATGTTTTTGTTTGGGAGAAAAGAAAAATAGCCTATTTTTGCAACGCCTTTGAGAAAAACAGGGCATCTTATTGACTCAGTAGCTCAGCTGGTAGAGCACATCCCTTTTAAGGATGGGGTCCTGGGTTCGAACCCCAGCTGAGTCACAAAAAAGCTTCA
>JAFGGY010000025.1 GCA_016930365.1 Prolixibacteraceae bacterium
GCGATGGTTCATACAAAGGTTCAACCAGATCCCAAGGGATGGTTGTTTCAACAATTGGTTTCAGCGATTCGCCCACGGTAATGGTTCTCCATGGTGTAACCCCCGGAAGCGCAAGCTGTGCACCAGTACTTCCAAAACCATTGTTTTGTTCGGGATTTGGATATTCAACTTTAAAAACCCCATCATTATAATTACTCAGATGTGAAGCACAATAAAGGCTTCGCACCCCTGTTTCAGACAGCAAGGCCCATCCATTATCCCCTACTTTAAACAAGCCGGGAAACACATATCCTTCGCGTGATTGATTTCTATCAATAGTGAGATCTGCCTCATAACCACTCTCATAGCTGGGCGATGTACGTGCAAACCCTTGCATAGGCCTCATCATGTGCGATAAAAAGCTTGTTGTAAAAGATGGAAACCGGTAACCGGTTGCTTCTGATTCAACAATACAAGCTTTGGTATCGCCCCACATTGGCAATTCATAACGGAAGGCAACGTCGTTGTTACTTACCTGAAATAATACTGATATTTGTTTTTCATCAGCATTTGAAAAAGTACACTTCAATGAATTTGCTGTGTACTCGTTAAAAGAAGCTTTAATTTTGGCCTGTGTGTATGCTTTACTTGTTTCGCCTGTTGAAGAATCAACAAAGGTCATTTCAGAAAGAAAATCGCCTTCGTTGGTCGATAACCCCAATGGTGAATTCTCGAGAATATCCTTCCCTTTGTATGCAACTGAATAAGAAGGTTTTCCGTTTTCGATATTTACATTTAACCGAAGATTTTGGTCGGGGCTGGAAATTGTGGCCACTTGTTTCGAAAATACCGATAGAGAGGTAATTAACAAACTTACACTAAAAAAGATTGTGATAAAACATTTCATATTTGTCTAATAATTTGATATTTAAATTTTTACGCTGTTATTTTGATATTTGATTGTCGATTTTAAAATAGTCGAAATCAACAAAGCCTCCCTGAGTTTTGCTTGCATAATTATACAAGCCAAAGCGATAGCCCATAAAATGGTCTAAGGTGTATTCCATTTTTAAAGGTTCTCCTATTTCAGTCCAGTTTTTCCCGTCGAGACTGTAATAAAAATAGGCAATATCAGCACGATCCCTGAAATCACATTCAATTTTAAAATGCACTTCATCCTGCGAAAGTGGCACACGTTCCAACTCAACAGGCTCACCGGTTTTAGCACTAATCATTACAATAAATTTCTTGTCATTTTCACATTTCACACCCAGCTGTCCGTACTTACTCTGTAATGCAGTAAAACCGGCAATGTCACCATCTTTCATGTTTGAAACATCGATTGAAGTTGAGCCTGCACAAACCGGCCCAAAAGTTCGCTGGGTAAGCGTATTCCTGGCTTCTTCAAGCTCATTTACCACTTTGCCTGTTTTAAGTCTTAAATAACCTTTACGCTCGCGTACCGACCATAAACTATTAACCGGATTGTGGTTCCATTGCCAAACAAGCGGCAAATCAGCATCTTTGCGTTTACGTTTAAAATCGTCGGAAGCGACAATGCCTGGCATTAAACCTTTACTTGCAGGCAAATCAAGTGTTTCGGGTACTTTACCATCAACACCCAGCACCGGCCATTGATTTTCCCATTTAAGAGAAACAAGGTAAGGTATGCGGCCAACAGCGCCGTTATCGCGAAACAGGTACGAAAACCAGCGTCCATCGGGTGTATTAATCATTCCACCTTGTGCAACGCCTTTATCCTGCAGTGCAACCCTGCCTTCCCATGGGCCATGAATGTCATCAGCCCGGTGGATAACCACCGTACGCATACCGCCACGCGGCCAGGTAATTACATAGAGGTAGTATTTTCCATTAACTTTGAACAGTTGTGCGCCCTCGGCACCAAGCATAATGTTCTCGCCTGCCGGTGCACTTGCATTTTCAATCAACACTTCTTGTGTCCCTTCTTTTACTCCCGACAAATCATCTTTTAACTCGGCAATACTAAGTTTACCATTCCCCCAAATGATATAATTTTTTCCATCATCATCAAAAAAGATGGTATTATCGTGGAGCGAAGGTTTAAACGATTGCCGTTTCCAGGTTTCGTTCTCAATATCATTAGTCGAAAAAATATAAGTTTCACCTGTTGTACTCGAAAACGTTGAAAGATAGTAAGTTCCCTCATGATAACGCAGGTTACTTGCCCACGAACCACGGCCATATGCCTGTTTGCCATTTTCGAGGTTCATTGCATCGTTATCGGCCAGAATATCGTAAGCATAACTTACAATTTTCCAGTTCACCAAATCGGTTGATTTCATTATGGGTACACCAGGATTCATGTGCATGGTTGTACTACTCATGTAATAGGTATCCCCTACCCGTATCATCGACATGTCGGGCACATCGGCATGGATAAGTGGATTTGTACACAACTCTTCATCCGTTTTTGCATTGCTTTGGAATACAGCAATAATAAGCATCATTACTAAAAGTGAAAACTTCATTCTTCTATTTTTATAATTAATAATGGTAATTCAAAGCTTGCCCCAATTTATTCGGGTTTACTTACATTAAATATTAGCATCTTTTGAGTGAAAAAGATGCTAATATTTAATCTGCATATATGTTTTATACAACTGACTCACTTGCCTTTTAAGCTATGAATCTATCATATCAAACAGTATCTTTCACATGAAACTTACATAAAACCATTCGTAAGTATGTTTTACGTCCGAATCCCCCGAATTTAGGGGCAGACCATGCTCGTTTCAATCTATATATTCTAAATATTTGCACTAATTCTGAAGTATTTCATACATCTTTTCACCGTATCTTTTACCGAGAATACGGTATCCTTCAGCGGTAAAATGTAAACCATCGCGTTTACCAGGACATCCTTCAGAAGAAATAACATGTGCATTAGGAATTACATCGGGCAATTGAGCTATAAACTCGTTAAAAGCATAACATCTTCCACCAAATTCGTCACTTACCAATTCACCAGCCAACAAGGGCACTTCATCGGGATCAAGATTTAAATCGACCATCAGGTTATCATATATATCTTTCACCTTTTTAGTCCATAATGAATCATTGGGATTCGACTCTCCCTGGTGCAAAAGAATTCCTTTTATGACACCATCGTTTTGAGCTAATTTGGCCATTTCGACCAGACGTCCATAAGGATTTCCGCCATAATTTTCTATCCATCCCTTCATCCAGCCTGGAGCTGTTTCAATATAATCCTGGTAATTTTCTTTGTCAAACAATTCGATTTTGCAGCCGCCAACCGAAACATTAATAACTCCCACTTTAATATCTTCAGGCAATTTTTCGACTAAAGTTCTACCAAAATAATCGGCAGGAGAAAGACCTGCATTGCAATCGCACAAAGGTGGTGTTGCAGTGTACCATTTTCCCATTTCCCTGTTTTTATCAGGGCAATCCATGGCACTCATCATCTGGAAACGGGGATCAACAACTGAATCCTGGGCTTCAGCCCTGGCATTTCCGGCCATATTCGATTGTCCAAAACAAAGGTAGATTTGAAAATCAGATTTATCAGGTTTCTTATTCGAACATGACATGATTGTCATTGCTATTAAGACAATAATTGCTAAATTTAGTTTCATGATTTTAAGTTTTATTGTTAGTATTATTATAGGTTGTTGTTATTTAAGTATTCGTTTGTTTGGCGATTCATCACCAAACAAATAGGAATTTTCATATCCGCCGAAATCAACCACAATTTTTTCAAATACAATACCTGGATCCATTGGTGTAATTGTGAGATTCTGCATTCCATCGGAAGTTACCGGAACCTGCAAGTCAACTTTTTTCTCTACTACACGTCGGGCAACTGTTGGATAAAATGTAGAATAGATGTTTTCGGGTTTTTCGTTTAAGTTAGCATTGAAATTAATGATCTCACCGTCGGATCCGGCAAAGCCAACTTTATAACGGTGGCCTTCAAGCCGTTTAAATGCCAGTGTTGATTTTACTACCACATGAACAGTAACAGAACGTATATCTTCAGGCAATTCCATTTTATAGGTTATGGAGGCGTCATCAACAGCTTCGGAATAGGGCATTACAGCCATGCCTCCATATGTACGTCCGGCGTGTGGAATCTCTGTCCATTGTGCTTTATTTGCATCTTTAATCTCAAAATAATGAGGTGCTTCAATAGAGATAAAACCATCTTTGGGCGTAAAAACATAATTACCAACAGCCTCTTCGGGATTCTCTATTCTGTTTATTCGCGGAAGTCTGTCGGCTGGGAAGTTATCGTTCCACGAGGTGTAGCCTATTTTTTTCTGCGACATCATATTTTTCCATTTCCCGTCTGACATTACATTGTTGTAGTCGTAATTCAATGCCTTATCCCTTTCGAAAGCTTCTTCTACTTTGTTAGCCCAGTAGTTGGCGTGTGGATTATTTTCGGCATAAAGCTTATGGTTCATAGCCTGTGCATAATACATTTCGTACAAATTAGCCATGGCCTGAACCGGGTATAAAATAAGTTGTTTATATGCATCCTTGAATTCGGGCGAAAGGCTTATATACTGGCGCAAGGCCTCTGCTTCAAGTTTAAGGTATTCGTCAGAAACTTTTTTCCATTCACCTGTTTCGAGGTTATAAGTGTTGCGATCGAGCATTTCAGGTGTTACTCGTCCATTATATTTACTATAAAGGTTTAAGATTCGTGCAGCTTCGTCTGCTTGATCATCACCAAATTGCTGAGCACAAAAAGCCCGAGGATGTTCCATCAGATTTTCAGCGGTATATCGGGTAGGTTCCCAGGCCATATCCAAAAACAAAGTGATGGGATATTCCATTGGTTTCAGATCACCAACGTTAACTACCCAAAGCTTGTCCACACCGTAATCGTAGGTTAGCTGCAACTGTTCCCATACATGCTGAATCGGGCTTACATTAAGCCATTTGGAGTTTCGGGGTGCCCCCACGTAATCAAAATGGTAATATATTCCCCAGCCACCGGGGTGTTTAAGTTCTTCTTCGTTGGGCAGGCGACGTACGTTTCCCCAGTTGTCATCAGCGAGTAAGATGATAACATCATCAGGTACACGCATGCCCTGATCGTAATAATCTAAAACTTCTTTGTACAATGCCCAAACCTGGGGTGTTTCTTCAGCTGGACGACCAGTTACATCTTCAATAATTTTACGTTGATTTTCGACCACTCTTTCAAGCAATGCGACATTGGTTTCTTCTGACATTGCCTCATCGCCATCGCCACGCATTGCAATGGTAATGAGGTCTTCAGTATCTTTAACACGTTCTATTCCTTCGCGAAAAAATTCATCTATAACTTCCTGGTTCGTAGCATAATTCCATTCACCATATTCATCACTGTTCCTCACCCATTCCTGGTGATTACGTGCCATAGGCTCGTGGTGCGATGTCCCGATTATTACGCCCATCTCATCGGCTACTTTACTGTTCATTGGGTCGTCGGCATAAAATGCCCACCCCCACATCGCAGGCCATAGATAATTTCCTTTAAGGCGCAATATTAATTCAAAAACACGGGTGTAAAAGCGATGGTCGCCATAGTCGGTTCCATATCGTTGTTTAACCCAACCTGTAAGGCTCGGTGCTTCGTCATTTAAAAATATCCCCCGGTATTGCACAGCCGGTTCACCATCGGTATAACTACCTGCGCTTACATATACATTTTCTTTTTTCGCAACCGGAACATCGGCCCACCAATACCAGGGCGACACCCCCAATTGTTCCGACAGGTCGTAGATACCATAGATGGTTCCTCGTCGGTCGCTACCTGCAATTACCAATGCGTTTTCGATGCCCTGCATGGGGTTTTTTACTGTTTTGATAATAAATTTCTCCCACTTACCATTCAATTCATCGGCATTAATAATTTTATCAGCAACAAGTTTATCAATCAGTTTACTATGACCGATTGTTCCGGCAATGATGATATTTTTAGCTCCTGAAGCGTTTTCGGTATTCATTACTGGCTTGACATCGGTTACTTTGAAAATATCGTTTTGCAAATCGTTAAAAGCCCGGATTACACCAGGATCATCCTTCGAATCAATCAGCATTTGTGCTGTTTCCCCGTTTTCGGCAATAACAAACGAGCTTTCACTTTTTTTATCTGTAATATATATTGTATTGACTGCATTTGCAAAAACAGTATTAACACAAAATAGTAACAGAATAACAGACGTTCTAATCAACTTCATAATATCATCATTTACCACAAAGTACTATATCGTTCTTGCTATAAAACAAGAACAATATAGTATTCTGTACTTATATTTAAATTTTAATTATTCGGCAGTAAAAACAACATTGTAGGTTTTTACAATGCCGTTATAATCGCACGTAACAACTGCTTTCCCAGAAGTTGATTCTGCCTGGGCAACATCAATCTTCACATCTTTATTATCAGCTGAAGCTGAAACTTCGGGTATTTCATCGGTAGCCGATGGAATAGACACAGTAGTTTCGTATAAGTCGTAATCAACAATTCCGTTTGCATTAGTCGATCTGACCGGAGTTTTCGGTACTTCAATAGCTTCACCATTAACTGAAATGCTTACGGTTGGAGCTATCGGCCGTTTTAACTTCTTGTTTTTCGTACTAAACCCAAGTCCGGCCAGTTCGAAAAGATCGCCCTGATCATCACTTTCGGCCACGAGGAAAATTGCATGCTTTTTATCTAAATTATCCACATACTTTGAAACATCGATTGTGAACCTTGTAGTTTCTTGTGTCGCATTTTCAGGAACGACAATTTCGCCAATTTTTGTTCCGTTCCAGGCTTCATTTTCCCATGGGCCATCTAACCAAACGTTAACTTTAAATGATTGGCTGGTTTTTGGCGCAAGAAACAGATTAAAAGCAGTTTCGTTTCCTTCTTTAGTACCTTCGAAAGCTTTCACACCATTTTTATTTTCAGCAAGTCCGCCAAAACCGAAATATTTATAACCGATAATGTTACCATTTTTTACATTGCCAATTGGCATGTGGTTATCCCAGATATCCCATGAATCCTGCTGTAGGCCTACATCGGAAAGATAACATGCATACCCGGCTGAATAGTACTGATAAGGATCGAGACCATAAATATAGAAACCTTCGGAGGTAACTTCTGCTCCGGTATATTCATTGCCCTGGCTATCTTTTGCTGTCCATATTTCATCTTCGGCATAAGGGTCATAAGCTCTTATGGTAACACTTCCACCTTCGGCTACGGGTTTTTCGTCCCACTCAACTTTTACAGGAGCAACCACCGCTTGGCGGGCAAAACCAAAATTACGGGGAGGCCTGTGATAAAACACATACCATTGCCCACCAATTAATTCAATACTACCGTGGGTATTGTGCCCACCGTTTGTTGTTTGCAAACCTGATCCATCCTGGTTCATAACCACTCCGCGGGAATCGACTAATACGCCACCACTTTTCCATGGGCCAAGCGGAGAATCTCCAACGGCATAACGCAATGTCGAATTCGAGCTTCCTATTCCATAATCGGGGCCTGAATATCCACTATAAACAGTTATATACTTGTTACCAACTTTACGAATTGATGAAGCTTCGAAAAAATTGAACCGTCCTAAATCTTCACCTTCGTATATACTTGAATACTTGGTGCCTTCGGGGTCTCTAATTAAACCATAACGGACACTTGCAGGTAAAAAAGGATCAATTACTTCGGTTCCCGGGCGTAACGAATACATGGTATTCTGATCGAGCTGAGCAGCAATCGAATGCTGAAAGCCCCAATAGCCATAAGCTCTGAACCCAATTTCGTAATCGGGGTCATTTGGATCGGTTACGTATTCGATATATACGGCAGGGTCGAAACCAAGAATACTTCCGGGCACGGTACGTTTACCATCTTCGGTAAGGTTAATTGGTGTAAACGGACCATCAGGGCGAGTTCCTTTGCATACCATAGCTTCGCGATTCCAACCACGGCTGTGTGGATATAGGTAATATTCTTTAGTACCGTCTTTTCTTTTCACCTCAACAAGGTCGGGTGCATACATTACATCCCATTGTCCGTCAATCTCGTAAGTAAAGATTGAACCTTCATCACGCCAGTTTGATAAATCTTCGACAGGAGCAGACCACATACGAATATCGGGACCGCAATAACTACGAAATCTCAAATCGTGCGAGCCAATAATATATGCCCGGTATTTTCCCGGATTATCGGGATCTTCAAAAACACGGGGTTCGCCGTCGGGTATATGCTCCCACAAAGGAAGGTAAGGATTACCCCCATTATAATGTACATACTGCGACGAGGGTAAAACAGTTCCTTGCTGATCGCTTTTTCCTTTATTTCCTGTACAAGAAATAAAACAAGCTGAAATGATAAGCAAAAAAAGTAAATACGATTTTTTTAAGACAAAGTCCACTTTTTTCATAACAAACATTTTTAAATTTTATTGGTTTCAGTTAAATAGTGCTATACCTTTTTTTTAGCAATCCGGTTACTTTTACAGATTACTAATTACAATGAATTGTTTAGTTACAAATATATATCTATCGGGTGTAACAAAATTCAAATTACAGATATATTCTTTCAATTATAAGATATTACCAGGTAAGAAGCGTAAACGAGAATCGACTACCTTTTCCCACTTCACTTTGAACATACAATCTGCCATTTTGCTTCTCTATCAACTCTTTAACCAATACAAGACCAAGTCCGGTGCCTTTTTCGTTGTTGGTTCCCGAAGTGCTAACACTTTTATCTTTTTCAAATAACAGCATTAAGTTTTCTTCTGAAATACCAATTCCATTATCAATAACACTTACCATACACTGTTGGTCTTTCATTTCAGCTTTAATAATAATTTTTCCGTATTCAGGCGTGAATTTTATAGCATTACTGACCAGATTTCGAATAATCGTATTCAATAAACGCTCATCAGCTTTAACCATGCATTCAGAATTGGGTATTTGTATCTCAATTTCAATATGTTTTCGTTTGGCTGTAAGACTCAGAAGTGCTACAATCTTTTCAATTTCTTTTTTGATAAATACTTTTTCAGGTGTGTATTTCAACAGGCCTCTTTCGGAACGCGACCATTGAAGAAGGTTTTCAAGCAAATCGTACAATTCGTTCGATGAACGATTGATATTTTTAATTATTTCGCCCTGGTTTGTTGGTTTTGTAGTTTCTCTATCACTATCAACCATTAACACTTCAGATAAGCCCATAATCGAATTTAACGGGTTGATAAGGTCGTGGGCAATAATCGAAAACAATTTATCTTTGGTTTGCTGTGCCTCAACCAACTGACTAACGGTGCGTTGCAATTCAATTGTTTTTCTATCAACAGCATTTTCGAGAAGTAATTTTTGTTTCTTCAGCGATGAAACTCGCAAATTATAAATCATAAATACAAAAAATAAAACAATTAGTATGGTACTAATCATAAACCATATTGTTTGCCAAAATGGTGGCTTGATTTCAATATTTACCGACGCAAACTGTTCAGACCAATCGTATCCCTGATTTTTAGCTCTCACACTAAAAGTATATGTTCCGGGATTAAGGTTCGTGTATGTTGCTATTCGGTAGTCTGACCCTGTCGTTAACCATTCATCATCAAAGCCCTCAAGCTTATACGAATAAATAACTTTTTCGGGTGCAGAATGATTTAACACCGAGAATTTGAACGATATATTATTCTCTGTATAATCCAGTTTAATATTATCCGTTTCGTAAACCGGTTTGTTTAATATTGCTCTGCCATTTATGATGTCGCCTGCTTTTACAGGCCGTCCGTATAAATCGAAGCCGGTTATTGTAGTTTCTAAACCAGGGGCTGATATCTTTATATCGGAAGGGTAAAAAGCATTGAACCCATTAATACCACCAAAAAGCATCATGCCATCGGAGGTTTTCAAACAAGCCGTTTTATAAAAAATATTCCCCTGCAAACCATCGCTCATATTAAAATTATGAAATCGCTTTTCTTTTTGGTCGAAAAAAGAAATTCCATTGTTTGTACTTATCCATAAATTATCGTCATCATCGAACAATATGCCATTTACAATATTGTGAGCCAAACCATCACTCGCAGTATAAACTGTAAAATGCATGGTTACAGGATCAAATCGATTAATGCCGGCACCCTTTGTTCCGATCCAAATATTTCCTTTTTTATCTTCGGTAATATAGGATATTCGTTCGTTACTTATGCTGTTTTCGGTATCCGAAACTTTAAAGTGATTAAAAATAAGTTTAGGTTTATATTCTGAAAAATCGACATCATTTAAATCAACCATATCGAGGCCCGACTCTGTTCCAATCCATAACCAGTTACGACTATCTACATAAAGATGTGTTAAGGAATAGCTTGTAATTTGATTATTCTCCTGATTTGAACCATTAGTATTCGTGTAATTAACAAAGACATTGCTGTTTTTTTTCAAAAGATTTATTCCCGAGTTTACCGTTGCAATCCACATATTCCCCTCTTTGTCTTTAACAAAATCCCAAGGACTGTTACTGTTAATTGAAGTTGAGTCGGCTGGATCATAAAAAATCTGTTCAAAAGAACCAGTTTGTGGATTATAAATATTTAGTCCACCATTATAAGTCCCTATCCAAATACGGTTATCGTTATTACAATACATTGTTATTGCAGCATTTACCGATAGGCCATCTTCTTTGGTAATCTTTGTAAAATTATTGTTCTCCCTGTCCCATTTATTTATGCCACCACCATCGGTACTAATCCAAATATTTCCGTCCTGATCTTCACAAAAATTGGTTACTTTATCAGCACTTAATGAATTATCGGTGTATGGGTTGCTGGTATATAATCCCCAATAGCTTTTATTTGTTAAATACTTATTTATACCCGACAAATAAGTACCAATCCAAACCACACCGCTATTATCCTTGTATATTGAATAAATTACATTACTGTTTAAATTCGACTGGTCGTAAATACTCTGTTTGTAGTGTTCGTATGTTTTTGTTTCAGAATCGTAAATAAACAAACCGTTTCCATTTGTGCCTATCCATATATGGTTATTTTCATCAAAATACAACGACTCAATATTATTTAGATTTTCAGGTTGATTATTCTCGTCATAAAGTTCAAATTTCGAAAATGAATTATTTTTCCTGTCCCAAACATGTAGCCCAAGTATCCTTGAATGTATCCAAATGTTATTATTCGAGTCGGCATCAATCAAAAGTGATACATTTTGTCTTTCGATTATCTCTGGAACATCAACCAAATGATGAGTAAATTTACCCGACTGATAATCAAAACAATCAAGATATGGAGAATCACTCGAAATCCATATTTTACCATCCTCATCTTCAACAATCGATTTAACAGCATCATTCGATATTCTTTTCGAAGGATCATCTTCATCAGCTATAAATAATGATATATCATCTACGGTAATCTCTTGTAGATGTTTTTTACGAATGTCGATTTGGATCGCACCGTAATAAGTACCTACCCATAAAAAACCTCTTGAATCGATAAATACATTCACTGATGGATAATCGAGGTAAAAACTATTGTCTTCGATACCTTTAAAGCGAACAAAATTGTAAATGTTTTCTGTTCTATTGTCGAAAAAATACAAACCATCGGAGGTTGAAATCCATAATCGTCCATAATCATCTTCACAAATTCTATTGAATTGGATATTTCTTTCAATACTTACTTCCTCTTGCTCCGAACGATAAACTGTAAAATCGTACCCATCATAACGGTTTAAGCCATCTTCGGTACAAAACCACATAAAACCATGTGAATCTTTATAAATATCAAGAATTACGCCGTTCGACAATCCATCATCGGTGGTAATCTGATCGAACATAACATTGCTTTGCCCTTTCAACTGAAAAGCAATTAAACATAAAATAAAAGCTACGATATAATATTTCTTCTCCCCAAACATCTCTTTTCTCCCAAAATTTATGCTAAATAACACCAACGTATTAAAGATATAAACATCGCTTACAAAATAAAATGATTTTTCAATTATTTATTTACTCTCATTAAAAAAAGTATTCGATCTATCTTTTTTTATAAAAAATAAGACCCTACACCCAATAATCAGAAGTATAGGTTCTTCGTTTTAAATGTTTACAAAACTCAGAAGTTCTATCAACCGAAACTAAAGATTCATGTAAATGTACTGATTTAAGGTATAAAATGAAAAAAATTAAAACTAAGAACTCAAAAAATTATATATTGCATC
Organism: Prolixibacteraceae bacterium; assembly: GCA_016930365.1. Taxonomy (GTDB): domain Bacteria; phylum Bacteroidota; class Bacteroidia; order Bacteroidales; family Prolixibacteraceae; genus Roseimarinus. The sequence continues at coordinate 12,232 of JAFGGY010000025.1, forward strand.
TGGGATTTTTATTACAAAACTTTTAAATCATGATGAAAAGAATTACGTTAAATGCACTTTTATTGCTGCTATTAGCAGCTTGCACCACTACCGATTCAAACCAGGAATTAAAACTTAACGACCTGGAGTATTTCGAGACACAGGGTGTTAATGTATTGGTTTACAACAACCTTTTTACCGGGGGATTTAACGACGAGAAAAACGCTGGTATTGAGTTAATCCACCATGGCGTTCGCACATCGCAAGGTGGTGCTGTTAGGTTATCGAACACCCCCGAACAGTGGGATCTTGTTCCGTCAGTATCGAACCGTACCGTAAATACCGATGAGCAATCGATTGAGTCAACATTGAGTTACAACGATTACAATTTTGATTCGCGTGTAGTTGTAACCGCCAAGGGAGAAGCAGTTGAAATATCGGTTTACCTCGATGAACCGATACCAGCAGAACTTGAAGGCAAGGCAGGCTTTAATCTCGAGTTTTTACCGTCTCAATATTGGAACAAAACCTATTTGATGGACGGACGGTACAACCGTTTCCCTCGATATGCCGTAGGAAACACAACAACCAAACCAAATACCGAAAAACCGAAACAATACAAAGGCTATGTTACTTCCGACAACAGAGGAACAGGCAATTTCATTGACCCGCTTCCGCTCGAAACCGGTCGAAACTTTATATTGGCACCAGACGATCCATCGCGCTTGGTGGAAATTACATCGCCCGATGCCGATTTAATGCTATACGACGGACGTGTGCTTGCTCAAAACGGATGGTACGTAGTTCGTAGTTTGCTACCTGCAGGCAAAACAGGCAAAGTGCTTACCTGGACAGTTGCACCAAATGCTATCGAAGGCTGGATACGTGAACCAAACATAGGCTTCTCGCAAGTTGGCTACATTCCGTCGCAAGAAAAGATTGCAGTTATTGAGCTCGACAAAAAAGACAAGCCATTGGCCAATGCTTCTATTTATAAAGTAAACACCGATGGCCAAACCAGCAAGGTTTTTACGGGTAACATTGAATCGTGGGGCGATTACTTCAAATACAATTATGTTAAATTCGATTTTACTTCGGTAAATGAACCCGGCATTTATTACATTCAATATGGAGATTTCAAAACAAACAATTTTCTTATTGACGGCAATGTTTACGATAAAATCACCGATGCTACCAGCGATATATGGATTCCGATACACATGAATCACATGTATGTAAACGAAGCTTACAGGGTATGGCATGGCGAACCCTTTAAGGAAGGTTACCTGCAAGCTCCACCTAATACCGACCACTTTGACCTACACCACCAAGGGCCAACAACCGACACAAAATATGAAGCACTCGAATTGATTCCAGGATTAAATATTGGCGGATTTTTCGATGCAGGCGATTTTGATATAGAAACCGGATCGAACATTAATGTGGTACAGAATTTTGTTCAAACCTGGGAATATTTCAAACCTATGCGCGACCAAACATTTGTTGATCACGATCAACGCTATGTCGATTTGCACCGCCCCGATGGAACGCCCGACATTTTACAATTTATAGAACACGGAACCATGAATCTGGTTGCCCAGGCCGAAATTATTGGGCACATGTCGCAAACGCTCTCCAACTCAGTTCTCGACAACTACCATCACTTAGGCGATGCAGCCTCAATAACCGACGGACTTCCGTACAATCCGAAGCTTGGGCCATACGAAATTGCCCCCGACGGTCGTTCGAGCGGAGTAAAAGACGATATGTGGGCATTTACCAGCCGCAACCCCGGCCTCGATCTCAGGGCTGCAACCATGTTTGCCGCAGCAAGTCGGGTACTGAAAGGATACAACGACGATCTTTCGGACAGAGCCTTAAAACAGTCGAAAAGATTAATGAAAGAAGCCACCGAATTATTGGCAAATCAAACGCAGATTCGCACTGGTAGAAGGTATGGCTCATCCGATTTTGCCACAAACCTTCAATTGTACATTTCAACTGGCGAAAAGCATTATCTCGATAAATTTGAAGAACAAATATGGCCTGCTCTTGAGCGCAACGTCAATCAGAGCCTACTAACAGCACTTGATGCCATACCTCACCTTGACAATTCGTACAAAGAAAAGCTTAGCCCGTATGTAGAAAAATACAAAGAATATATCGATGAGCTTGAAAAAGATAACCCATACGGTGTACCCATTGGCCTGGGCAACTGGGCAGGCGGTGGAGCTATGTTGAGCTTTGGAACTACCGTTTCTTTTGCCAGCATGTATTTTCCCGATATAATTGACCAAAGACATGCATTCAAAGCAGCTAATTATTTGTATGGCTGTCACCCTTACCACAACTACTCGTTGGTTGCAACAGTAGGTGCTACCCGCCCTAAAGAAGTATTTTATGGTAACAACAGGGCCGATTTCTCTTTTATCCCGGGCAATGTAGCTCCTGGCATTTTATTCAGAAAACCCGACCATTTTGAAAATTACGACGACTGGCCATTTTTATGGGGACAAAACGAAGGCACAATTGCCGGCAATACCAGTTATTTAATCTACGGTTCAGTACTTAAAAATCTGATTAAATAATCATTGCATTTAACAAGTGCTTCTGCCGTTAAGAAAACACAAATCAAATTACAGCAACACTAAACTGGAGAAGAACCAGTTTAATGTTGCTGTAATTTTTATAATAGAACACAATTCATTTTTCAACTCACCTTACAAAAGCTACAAAACAAGCATATTACAAACAGTTTAAACTGAAAAAATAAATTCTTATATATTTGTTAAACCATTCCGTTCATTATTCATCTAACAACGTGAAATCAAAAAATAAAAAAATGGTTAAACCAACGATTTCACTTATAAAACGTAACTAAACAAGGCTATTTAATACCAATTAATCATCATAACTGCCGAGGTTTTAACATAATATATAATGAACATCTCAATTCAGGATTTAACAAAAATTTACGGGAATGGCCACAAGGCCCTCAAATCGGTCAACATCGAAATCGAAAATGGCATGTTTGGGCTGTTAGGAGCTAACGGAGCCGGAAAATCAACCCTCATGCGAATTTTAGTTTCACTAATGAAACCATCCTCAGGAACAGTAACGGTTAATGGTATCGATTTACAGAAGAACCGTAAGGCCATTCGTAAAATGACCGGCTACCTGCCCCAGGACTTTAGCGCGTTTCCAAAGCTCAAAACCTGGGAGTTTCTTGATTATTCGGCACGACTGGGAGGCGTAAAAAACAAACGCGAACGTCGCGATTCGGTTGATGAAATGCTCGAAGAAGTTGGACTATACGAAGCCCGCGAGCGTTATGCTAATAATCTTTCAGGGGGTATGAAAAGAAGGCTTGGAATTGCACAGGCACTTATCGGAAACCCGCAAATTATTATTGTTGATGAACCGACTACCGGTCTCGATCCCGACGAGCGCATACGTTTTCGTAACTTACTCACAAAAATCAGTAGCCGCGATGTGATTATTATCCTGAGCACACATATTGTAGGCGATATTTCAAGCACCTGCCATCAAATGGCTTTGTTGCGAAGCGGCAAAGTAGTTTATCAGGGTTCTCCCGAAGATCTGATGAACGAAGCAAAAGGCAGAGTTTGGCGCGTACAGGCCTCGCACGAGCAATTCGATGAGGCAAATATAAAATTCAATGTTATTTCAACCATCCCAACCAACACCGGATGGGAACTTGAAGTAGTGGCCGACTCAGTAACCGGATATCCCGCTGAGCCCATTGCACCAAACCTTGAACATGCATACGTTTATTACATGGAACATCAAACTTTAAATCTCTAAAACCTTAAAAAATGCTGTCGTTTCGCAATATATATACAATCGCACGCTACGAACGCAAGATATTGCTCCGTAGCTGGTTCTTTCGTATTTTCACAATACTTTCATTGGTAATTATTGGTGCATTTAGTGCCACAACTGTTTTTAGCAATAACGCTTTTATGTGGGCGTTTCGCAGCTTACCATCAGCAGTTATATATTCCAACATGTTTTTGTTGAATATTTTCCAGTCGGTTATTGCTGTTTTTCTTGCAACCGATTTTATGAAGCGCGACAAAAAACTCAATACATCGGAGGTGCTTTTTACACGGCCAATGAGTAACACCGAATACGTAGCCGGAAAAACCTATGGTTTGTTTTCGGTTTTTGTATTACTCAACATCCTGGTTTTGCTTCTAACAAGCATATACATAATCGCTTCGCCAGCAATACCCTTTAACATTGGGCCTCTCGTATTTTATTTCCTTTTAATAAGTGTTCCTACCCTTTTGTTTATCATTGGATTATCGTTTGCACTAATGAGCGTTATCCGAAACCAACCGGTTACATTTATTATCTTATTGGGATACATTGCATTGGTTCTGTTTTATCTTGGCGATAAATCAGGGTATCTGTTTGATTACATGGCGTATGTAATGCCGGTTTCATTCTCCGAAATTATTGGCTTTACAAATTTCAGTGGAATTATAAATCAACGTGCCGGATACCTGGTTTTAGGCCTTGCATTTATCTGTTTTACCACAGCTATGCTAAATCGTTTGCCCGACAAACGCGTCTCGCAAATGGTTCAATTCAGTTTGTCAATAGCTTTACTAATAGTGTCATTGTATGCTTTCAACAATGTTTATCAGCAAAACAAACTTTCAAAATCGAACAGGGTTGAATATTCCGAAAATGCTTCGCAATATTTCGACACAAAGGTTCCACTTATGACAAAAGCATCCATAACGGTTGAACACGGAGATGAAATGAAAGCAAAATCGGTAATGACCTTTAGCAACAATACCGGCAGAGAAATTGATACACTTTACCTAAGTTTAAACCCCGGTTTTACTGTCGAAGAAGTTAAACAAGAAACATCAACCATTACATTTACTACCAACAAGCAGATTATAGCAGCAAACCTTTCGAAGCCATTAGGTAACGAAGAAACAACTGAAATTACGCTCACCTATTCAGGCATACCCGATTTCGATATTTCATACCTCGACGCTGAAAACGAAGATTATTTCGGATACGACCAATCTATTACGCTGCGCATCGACCGCAAATACGGTTTTTATACAAACGATTATGTTTTGTTGAGTCGCGAAAATATTTGGTATCCAATACCCGGAGTATATTACGACCCGTTACGTCCAGCCATTTTCAGACAACAATTTACCGATTTTGATTTAACCGTTACAACCAGCAATGGCCTTTTACCTGTAGCGCAAGGTGTACGAAAAACCACCGACAGCCTCACGTATCATTTCGACATACAAGATCCATTGCCTCAAATTTCGCTTGCCATTGGTAATTATGTTGAGAAAAGCACCAATATTGGAGGTATTGACATAAAAATGGCACACATCGAAGGACACGATTATTATAAAGAATATTTTACGGAAATTGGCGATACTATAAATAATCTTATTTCTGAATTTATTGACGATTACGAACGCCCACTGGGAATTTATTATCCCTACAGCACTTACACCTTGGTTGAAACTCCGATACAGTATGCGTCGCATCCTCACTCGTGGACATCAACCCTTGAGCAAACCCAGCCACAAATAACCTTTTTCCCCGAGAATGGATTTAATGTACAACAAGCCGACTTTGCTTCGTCATACATCCGCACCGAACGTATGA
>JAFGGY010000207.1 GCA_016930365.1 Prolixibacteraceae bacterium
GTGGGTCGAAAAGGGTTATGCGCGAAGCGATTATGCACACCTTACCCTGGCGGGCAGCAACCTGGTGGGCGAAATGCTGGGCGACGACCTCCTGCGAGGATGGCAACATTACTCCGATAGCGTTGTGTTGGCCGACTCGTTAACCCTGGTTGAAACAACGATAAATACTAAATAGCTTACTATGCCTGATTTTAACAGCTTGCTTCATTTTTTGCACTATACCGAAAATGCACCGTGGCTTTTTACCCGCTATGCGTTTTGGGTGTTTTTTGTTGTTATTCTGGCTTTTTATTCGCTGGTGTATAAAAACACACGCCGCCGAAATGTTTACCTGTTAATTTTTAGTTTGTTTTTTTATTACAAAACAGGGGGCTGGTTTTGTTCGTTGTTGCTTTTTTCGTGCCTGGCAAACTATGGTTTTGGCTATGCCGTATGGGCTGCCAAACGGGTGTTGGTTAAAAAGGGACTGCTGGCAGTTGGTATTGCATTAAATCTTTTTGTGCTGGCCTATTTTAAATATGCTTTTTTTCTTACCGATTTTCTTAATCGCTCGTTAACAGCTGAATACGAAGTGTATAACTGGCTTGCCCATTGGTGGAATACCCTGTCGGGCAGTGGGTTCGATACTTTTTCGATTGTTCTTCCGGTAGGCATATCGTTTTTTACTTTCCAGGGAATCAGCTACCTGGTTGATGTTTACCGTAAGGATAGCGATGTGGTGATGAATGTACTCGATTTCAGCTTCTATTTATCGTTTTTTCCGCAGTTGGTAGCCGGGCCAATTGTGCGCGCTTCGGCTTTTATTCCGCAGTTGAAGCGCGTTTATTCGATAAGCAAACAGGAGTTTGGCCACGCTCTTTTTCTTATTCTTGCCGGCTTGGTTAAGAAAATAGTTTTATCGGATTACCTGGCTGTAAATTTTATCGACCGGGTTTTTAGTACGCCCGGTGCCTATTCGGGAGCCGAAAACCTGATGGCTGTTTATGGTTACGCCCTGCAAATTTATGGCGATTTTTCGGGCTATACCGATATGGCCATTGGTATTGCCTTGCTGCTGGGTTTTAAGTTGCCCATAAATTTCAATTCGCCTTACAAGGCACACTCGCTGACTAATTTCTGGCATCGCTGGCATATCAGTCTTTCAACCTGGTTGCGCGATTACCTTTATATCCCTTTGGGTGGGAATCGAAAAGGAAAGGTCAGAACCTATGTGAATTTGATGCTTACCATGTTACTCGGGGGCTTATGGCACGGTGCGAACATGCGTTTTGTAATTTGGGGCGGAATTCATGGTGTAGGCCTGGTTGTTGAGAAGTTATTGTCGCCTTTACGAAGAAAAATACCCCAGAAGCGACTTTTGACTGCCATATTTGTTGTTCTTACTTTTCATTTGGTGTGTTTGGGTTGGATATTTTTCAGAGCCGAAAGCATGAATGATGTACAGCAAATGTTCTTTCAAATTCGATATTCTTTTACCTTTGATGCGCTTTTTGATTTATGGATGGCTTATCCGCTGGTGTTTGGTGTAATGCTTTTCGGTTTTGTTGTTCATGGGCTTCCGGCTCGTTTACAGGAGCAAGTGCGTGGCCTGTTTATAAAAATGCCGTTGTGGTTGAAGGGTGTGGTTGTTTTGGCGGTGCTTTTTGTGTTGAAGTTTTTCGAACAAGCCGACATTCAGCCTTTTATATATTTTAGATTTTAAAAATTTTGCCTAAATAAAAGAATACGATGATTAACGAAGTAAAATCGATTTTTGCCCGCGAAGCTGAAGCGGTGAAAAATATTCCGGTTGACGCTAATTTTGAAGCTGCTGTTGACTTGATTTATACTCATGTGCATAAAAAAGGGGGTAAGTTGGTGGTAAGTGGCATGGGGAAAGCAGGGCAGATAGCTCAGAATATTGCTACTACTTTTAGCTCAACGGGTACTCCATCTGTGTTTTTGCATCCCAGCGATGCCCAGCACGGCGATTTGGGCATATTGGCAGCCAACGATGTGCTGTTGTTGACATCGAACTCGGGGCGAACACGCGAAATAGTCGAGCTGGTGTTACTTACCCGAAGACTGTATCCGCAAATACCTTTTATTCTGATTACCGGCAACCCCGATGGTGAACTGGTAAAAGCTGCTTCGGCTTTATTGCTTACCGGCAATCCCGACGAGGTATGCCCCCTTGGTTTAACACCCAGCACCTCAACCACTGTAATGACGGTTATCGGTGATGCCTTGGTGGTTAGCATGATGAAAAAAATAGGTTTTACCTGCGACGATTATTCAAAACGGCATCACGGTGGATATCTGGGCGAGAAATCGCGCGGGTTATCGACACTGTAAGATGTGTTATTATTTCATTAAAGGAAATGGAATGTCGAGTTGCCTGTCGGTTTGTTAGCCCAAATTTTTAACCTTTGCGGGTGTTTTGTAATCACAAAATTTGAAAAAGATGAAGTTGTTAAAAGAGAATACATTGGCTCTTGTTATCGATATCCAGGAACGTTTGTTTCCGGTAATGAATAACAAAGAGAGCCTGCTAAATAAATGCACTAAATTGCTGACCGGTTTAAACGTGCATAATTTGCCGGTGCTTGTTACGCAACAATACACCAAGGGCTTGGGTGCTACGCTTCCGCAGTTGTCGGATTTGTTGCCCGGTTTTTCGCCCATCGAAAAAACATCGTTTAGCTGTTACGACGAGCCCGATTTTATTAGTGCCCTCGAAGAAACCGACCGCAAAACAGTTCTGATATGCGGTATCGAATCGCATGTGTGCGTGCTGCAAACGGCTGTCGATTTAAAAGATGCAGGTTATACGCCGGTGGTTGTTTTCGACTGTGTTTCGTCGCGCAACGAAAGCGATAAAATGCTGGCTCTTGAACGTTTCAGGCACGAAGGGATACTGGTTGCCGGTGTCGAATCGGTACTTTTTGAACTCACAAAGGGAGCAAAAGAACCCGGGTTTAAAGAAATATCAAAAATTGTAAAATAGAAATAAGCCGTTTATGATGGCTTTTTTTATTTTACAATTCTTGTATAACCACCTAGTGTAAAAAATAGAAGCGGCAGACATTACATTGAAAAGTAAACATTGTGTAAGGATATTCGAATGAGATGTAACCAAGAACAGAAAGCTAACAATTAAGCCGGCCTGATGTTTTATATTTTTACCACCGCACATTGTTCGCATTGCCAATGCCCTAAATGCCCAACAGTCCAATGTGAAAACCAAAGCTTTGTCTAAAAGTACAATTTTGTCGTTCCTCATGGGAAAATCATTATATTTGAATTTTTAAAACTAAATATGTCAAAAAGAATTAATTACATAATATCAGAATTAGAAGACCAATATTTAATGGATAATGATTCATTAAGACCTTGGATAATTGGTTTTAGTGGAGGAAAAGATTCAACCGCTTTACTTCAGTTAGTTTGGTTAGCTTTAAAAAAAATTCCTACTGAATTAAGAAATAGAAAAATATATGTTGTTTGTAATGATACACTTGTTGAAAACCCAATTATAACAGATTATGTTTTTGGCGTCTTAAAACAAATACAACAAGCTGCTGTAGAGCAAGGTTTGCCTATCGAGGTTCAAAAAACTATTCCACGATTAGAAGATACTTTTTGGGTAAATATAATTGGTCGTGGTTATCCTGTTCCAAATAATGCATTTCGATGGTGTACAGATAAAATGAAGATAAAACCAACATCAAGATTTATTATTGACCAAGTTGCTGAAAACGGAGAAGCAATTATTTTAATTGGAACACGAAGTGCTGAGAGTGCAACTCGAGCAAAGTCAATTAAAAAGCACGAGATTAGAGGAAAACGACTTACTAAACACCCTCATCACCATAATACCTATGTATATTCTCCCATCAAAGATTTAATGCTTGAGGAAGTTTGGTATATAATTAATTCCATGACTTCACCTTGGGGCGCAGATAATTCAAAGCTATTTCAAATATATACCGATGCGAGTGCAGATGATTATGAATGTCCGACAATGGTAACAGATAAAAGTCATTCTTCTTGTGGGCAAAGTCGTTTTGGTTGTTGGACTTGTACCGTTGTGAAAGAAGACAAATCAATGACCGCAATGGTTAATAAAGGATATGCTTGGTTAAAACCCTTACTTGATTTACGTGCAAGTATGGTAGATGAAAGAAATATTTCTGAAAATAGAATGCCAACTAGAAGAAACGGACAAGCTGCAATTACAGAAGATGGGCATTACCAAGGAAACTATACCCCCAAATACAGAGCAAAATTATTAGAACAAGTTTTAATTGCTCAACGTGAAATACAATTTGAAAGACCACATTTAGAATTAATTACAAATCAAGAGTTAGTTGCAATTCAAGTAATATGGCATAGAGATTTGTGTTTTGATTTTCAGGTTTCAAAAATTTACAATAGAGTTTACAATAAAGAATTGGATATGAAGAAAAACGACGAAAAAATCCAAAAGGAAATCGCATTACTTCAAGGTGTCTGCGAAGACCAGTCTTCCGATTTTGACTTAATTCAAGAACTTTTAGTAATGCAAAAAAACAAAGCATTACTGAATCGAAAAAGAGGTCTAAAAGACGATATGGAAAGAGTTATTGAGAAGTATCTAAAAAAAGAGGCTGAGAATGTACATTAAAGAGATTGAACTGAATAATTTCAGAATTTATAAAGGAAATAATAAAATAGCTTTATTACCCGAAGGTAATAAAAATATTATTGTTATTAGTGGTAAGAATGGTTTTGGAAAAACCACTTTTTTGATGTCTCTGGTATGGTGTCTATATGGCAAACAGATGGAGAAAGTTGATGAATTATATGAAAAAGAAATTAGAGATAAAGGCAATTATACAAAGTATATTTCTAATAGTTTAAATAGGAAAGCATATGAAGATGGGGAAACAGAATTCTCTGTTTCTGTTACTTTTTCGGGAGTAAAAATTCCTGATGTTACTTGTAATGAAGTTACAATAAAGCGTAGTTATAATGTTATTTCCAATACATCTGATAGAGTTGATGTATTAATTGATGGCTATCAGAATCAACTGATAGAAGACTTAACAAAGGAGAATCAGAAGGGAGAAGAAATATTTATTCGTGATTTTATTTTACCTATCGAAATTGCTAAATTCTTCTTTTTCGATGCAGAAAAAATTGTATCGCTTGCCGAAATAAATTCAAATAATCAACGACGTCAATTAAGTAAAGCCTATTCTGAAGTTTTAGGCATTCAGAAGTATGAAGACTTGAAGGCTAATCTCGAAGAAAAGCAGGACGAATATCGTCGACGTTCTGCAAAACCTGAAGAGAAAGAAGAATTAAATCAACTTCATGCAGATATTGAAAATACCAAAATAGAAATTGAAAAACTCGCTGAAAATATTGATGATTTAAAACATGAAAAAAACCAAAAAGAAAAAGAGGCTGAAGATATTCAAAGAAGACTTATCAAAGAGGGTGATAAAATGACTCTTGATGAACTTAATTTGTTGAAAGATGAACAAAAAAAACTAGAGCTGAAAAAAACAGAAGTACAAGAGAGTTTAAAAGATTACTTTGATATTATTCCGTTTGCATTGGCAGGAGAAACATTAATGAATATATCAGAGCAAATAACAAATGAAAGAAATCTTACGGAGCAAAAATATAAACAAGAAGATGTAAATTCAAAGATTAATCAGATAAAACAAGAGATTGAAGAACAAAGAGTTGAAGAGCGACTAGTTTTTGACACAAATGTTCGTGATTTTTATGAAAACCAAATTGTCAAACTTGTTAAAAAGCATTTCTTTTCTGATATTCCCGATGTTCCTGATAATTTTGAAACATTACATGATTTTTCAAATTCAGAAACAAATGAATTCAATCAGCTGGTAAACACAATCAAGCACAGTTTTAAAGAAACTTTTGCAAGATTAAATACTGAATACTCTTATTTGAAAAACCAATTAGATTCAATAAGTAGAAAAATACGTGATGCCGAAAAAAGTGCTGAAGATGAATATATAGCTGAATTACGGAAAAAGAAAGATGTTTTAGACAAAAGAATACTTTCTATAAGTAATGAAATTGAAACAATTAATCAAAAAATTGGTGAGCTCAACAACCAAGTAAAAATTCTAAAACAAAAACAAGAAATTCTGAGAAAAAAAATTGATGAGTCAAGTCAATATTCTGAGAAAGAACAAAAAACCAAACAAATAATAAATCGATTACAGAACTTTATTGCATTATTTAAAGAAGAAAAGAAAAAATCGTTGGAAGAAAAAATGCTTAAAGGTCTTAACACTTTACTGCATAAAAAAGAATTCATCAAAAAAGTAGAAGTTGATATTAGTCATACCGGCGAGGATATTGATATTTCACTTTTCGATAATAGCAATAAACAAATTGATAAAGGTTCACTTTCAATGGGTGAAAGGCAAATGTATGCTTCAGCATTATTAAATGCATTAGTAGATGAATCTGATATTGAATTTCCTGTTTTTATTGATAGTCCGATGCAGAAATTTGACGAACAACATGCTGAAAATATTATCAAGCATTTTTACCCCAATGTTTCAAAACAAGTTGTTATATTTCCGTTAATTAATAAAGAGTTGACAGAAAAAGAATATAAACAACTTCAACCAAAAGTTTGTAAATCATTCTTGATTGATAATATTTCCAATGAAAAATCAGTATTTATAGAGTGTCAACCAAAAGAATTGTTAGAAAATTATAAAGAAAAGTACAATGCAGATTAATATAAAAACTTCAGAAAAAAATCAGGAGGTTGTAAGAAAATTAACTACTAAACTACCGCATGGTACTAAGGAAAATGTTATTGCACGTTTAGCATTAGGATATTCATTGCAAACAGGGAAAAAATTTACAGCTAATGATGGAAATCTTTATGATTCAAAAGGGAAGGAATATAAAGACCATATTCTTTTTGATGCTAAATTCAGAGATTTTTATGTAGCATTGATATGTCAGCATTATGGTATTTATAAAACAAATGACAATATTGCGAAATACATTAAGTTACATATAGACCACGGTTTAGAATTGTTAGAAGGAATTTTTCAAGACAATTATAATTATACATTCTTTGATTTTCTTGCTGAACATATTGAAAAAGGAGCATTATCATTAACCGACCTTAATGTTTCTCTTGACCCAGTTAGAAATAATCAGCAACACATTGACAAATCTTTTTATTCTAACCCGATAAAAATTGAAGTAGGAAAACGAATTGATAGCGAAGAACCTATAAATTTAATGTTAAACAATACTGAAGTATATAATAATTGTCATATTGCAGTTGCAGGAAATTCTGGTACAGGTAAAACCCAATTTGCGTTAGAGTTTTTAACTCAAATTTATGAGCAATCAAATGGACATGTAAATTATATTTACCTTGATTTTAAAGGTTTAAAACAAGACGATGTAAAAGAATTAGAGCATTTTTTCACAGATACGAAGACGGATTTTATTGATGTCCCACAGACCCCATTCCCAGTAAATCCTTTAACATTTATTGACAATGTAAATGAGGTTAATAAAAATATGGGGATAGACAAATTTGTTGATATTGTTTGTAAATATTCAAATCTTGGAATTAAACAAAAAGGGAAACTTCGTGAGGCTGTTTTAGAAGCATTTATTGAACAAAAAGGAGGTACATATCCTTCAATTAATCAAATCAATGAGCATTTGCAATGTTTTGTCGGAGACAAAAAAGATACCCTAACTGAAATCATGGACGAATTAAGTCGCTATAAAATATTTATTGAAGACCCTAAAAATCAGTCAAATTTCTTTGCTAAAAATCTCTATTTATCATTATCAGGCGACTTATCAAACTCTGTTCGTTTTACCTCTTTGTTTTTAATAATCAATTACATATACAACACTTTTATGAACATGGACAACAGTCCTGTAGAAGACAACATAAAAGCAATGAGATATGTAATTTTAATAGATGAAGCACATGTAATTTTTAAAGAGAAAAAATATCAAAGTATTCTTGAAAAAATGTTACGTGAAATTCGTTCAAAAGGTGTTTCAGTAGTATTGCTTTCACAAGGTATTGAAGAATACAATCAACCCGATTTTGATTTTTCAACTATGTGTGAAATTGCATTTTTACTTGATATTAAAGACAAGAATTTAAAAGTAATGGAAAAATTTTTAGGCTTATCGGGTAATAACAGCAAAAACATTGCTCGTAGCATGGAGAAAATTGAAAAAGGTCAAGCAATTTCAAACATCAAGGAATTTGATGTAGCCAAATTATTTAAGGTTAAACAACATTGGGAAAGAAAATAGTAATATGGCTACAAAGAATTCAGATTTTATTTTGTTTAAAACCGAAGACGAAAAAATTTCAGTAGATGTTCGTTTTGAAGATGAAACAGTATGGCTAACTATTGAGCAAATGGCAATTCTTTTTGAGAAGTCACGTTCCACCATTAATGAACACATTTTGAATATTTACAAAGAGAAAGAACTTGTTGGGAATGAAACCATAAGAAAAATCGGAATTTCCGATTTTTCTACCAAACCTACAAATTACTATAATCTTGATGTCATAATTTCTGTTGGTTATCGTGTAAAATCTTTGCGTGGCACACAGTTTCGCCAATGGGCAACTAAACGCCTTAACGAATATATTCGCAAAGGGTTTACAATGGATGATGAACGCCTCAAAAATTTGGGCGGCGGTGGCTATTGGAAAGAGTTATTACAACGCATACGCGACATTCGTGCTTCCGAAAAAGTATTTTATCGACAGGTGCTTGATATTTATGCTACAAGTATTGATTACGACCCAAAAGCCGAAGTTTCCATTGCTTTTTTTAAGAAAGTACAAAACAAAATTCATTATGCCGTACACGGACAAACAGCAGCCGAAGTTATTTATACCCGTGCCGATGCCGAAAAAGAATTTATGGGCTTAATGACTTTCCCCGGTAATCGTCCATATTTGAAAGACGTGGTAGTTGCAAAAAATTATTTGGATGAAAAGGAACTTCGCTCGCTCGGTCAAATAGTGTCAGGATATTTGGATTTTGCAGAGCGTCAAGCCGAAAGAGAACAGGCTATGACAATGAAAGATTGGGCTGAACATTTGGATAAAATACTGACCATGAGTGGCGAAAATCTGTTGCAGAATTCAGGCTCTGTTAGTCATGAACGTGCTATTGAGAAGGCTACTGCAGAATATAAAAAGTATCAGCAAAAAACATTGAGTGAGGTAGAAAAAAATTACTTAGAAAGTTTGAAATTACTAGATGATAAAACCAAAAATAAGTAATAAATTTCTTCATTTGCTTACACATATTGTTCTTTCAGCATTGCTGCTACACTTTGGTCGATATTGTCTTTTCGGCGCAGTTCATCAAACAGTGCCAGTAAGTCATTAACTTTTAGCCGCTTTTTTTCTTCCCCTTTAAAATCGTATGCCACGCGGCCTTTGTGCATCATAATAATACGGTCGCCCAGATTAACGGCTTGTTGCATCGAGTGGGTAACCATAAGGGTTGTTAGCTTGTCGCGATTTATGATTTGTTCGGTTAGCTCTATCACTTTCGAGGCTGTTTTGGGGTCGAGTGCGGCTGTGTGCTCATCAAGTAAAAGCAGTTTGGGTTTCAGGGCTGTTGCCATGAGCAATGTTAAGGCTTGCCGCTGACCGCCCGATAATTTCCCAATCGGGTTTTCGAGCCGGTCTTCGAGCCCCATGTTTAGCGGGCGGACCATTGTTTTAAATTTGTTGAGCCGATTTTGGGGCAGGACCCAGCCCAATCCGCGTTTTTTCCCACGCTTAAAAGCCAGTGCAAGGTTTTCCTGAATCGACATGCCGGGTGCTGTACCGCTAAACGGGTTTTGAAATACCCGCCCAATGAGTTTTGCACGTTTGTGTTCGCCCCACTTGGTAATGTTGGTGTTATCGAGAACCACGCTGCCATCATCCACCATAAAAGTGCCGGCAACAGCATTGAGCATGGTTGATTTACCCGAGCCGTTTGTGCCCAGCACACAAACAAAGCTGCCTTCGTCAATTTCGATGTTAACCCCCTGAAGTGCTTTTACTTCATTAACCGTTCCGGAGTTAAAGGTCTTTTTTATATTGTTGATTTTAAGCATGATTTCTTCGGGTTAGGTTGAATTTTCTTTTGTTTTTCATCAATCCGGGAAGGATGAGTGCAATAAATACAAATAGCGCCGTGATAATTTTCAGGTCATTCGGGTTGAGTCCCCATCGAAGGGCGATGGCCACAAGCAAGCGGAACAGCACCGACCCGATAACGGCACCAAAAATTACCATTCCCAGGCTGTTGTCGTTGATAATGGCTTCGCCGATAATAACGCTGGCCAGTCCCCATACCATCATGCCAATCCCCATTTGCACATCGGCAAATCCCTGGTATTGTGCCAGCAATGCACCCGATAAGGCAACAAAACCGTTTGCAAGGGCTACGCCTGCTATAATCATGGTTTTGGTATTCACGCCAAGTGCACGTATCATTTGGTCGTTATCGCCTGTTGCACGCATGGCTGTTCCGATATTGGTACGGAAAAACCACCACAGAACCATACCGAAAATACCTATGGCTATGGAACAAAACAACAAAAGCCATAAATCTTTAACTGCTACCTCCCAACCCAAAACCATTGTTCGGGAATTTTCTCCTGAAATGTTAACTGAAAATTGTTCTATCCATGTAAAAACGGTGGTTTCGCTTAAAAGGGGCATATTGCTTTTTCCCATTACATGCAGGTTAACCGAATAAAGGGCTGTCATAACCAATATCCCGGCCAGTAAAGGGTTTATTTTAAAGCGGGTGTGAATAAGCCCTGTAATTGCCCCGGCTGCCATGCCTGCAATAAAAGCAACAAGGCTTGCCAGCAAGGGGTTGACCCCTGCAACAATGAGCGAAGCACCGGTGGCAGCCCCAAAGGTAAACGAACCTTCGGCTGTAATGTCAGGAAAATCGAATATCCTGAAACTGATGAAAATTCCCAATGCCAGTAAAGCCAGTATTAATCCGATGGTAAAAGAGCCGATAAGTAATGACATATTATTTTATTTAGCGTGTTGATGTTTGATTGATTCGATGGGTGTTATCCAGCAAAAGCCTTGTACAAAGCGGCTTTCGCCTATCCCGTTTATTTCGCGATTGTCGTTTGTCAGGTGTAACAAATCGGTAAGCTCTGAATTCTCAAACAGATAATCGATTATTTCGTACAAATCGATATTTGTTCTTTTTAACGGGGTGTAGGGAAATACCATTGAGTGTATATGGCCGTTATGTTGGCCATTGTCGTTTAGTGGCCTTACAAAACTGCCGGCTTCTTTTGTGTTTTTTGATGCAATAATACCTGTTGAAAGGGTAAGCATTTTATTGTGTGCCGGTTCGGTTGTGAAATTCACATTGTTTTTAACCTCGGGAAACGAAAAGATGTCGGTATTTGTTACGGGTGAGGCGTTGAGCGATGTGCCTACCAAACCGCCGCTTTCGGCAACCATAACAAGGGCGAAATCTTGTTTGCCCGTTATTTCTGAAATATGATTGATGAGCGTGCTGAACCCGATTGAGTTGTGCCCCCTTTGTGGCTCAAAGCGGATAAGCCAGCTGTAGTTTTCAGTAAAGCTAATGCCGTAAAGTCCAATAAGCGATGCAACGAGTTTACCGCTACTTTGCATAAAATCGGGCTTTTGTGAGCCATCGGCCGGGAGGTATGCTGCATTTTTGCCGGCAACAATATATTCGCCAAAACGTTGGCGGCATTCGTCGAACGATTCGCCTATAGCACCAAGTCCCAGCGAAAAAAGTTTGTCACCCGACTGAATTGTGCGGGCTTGTTCTGACGAGTAGCCTTTGTCCGGGATGATTCCGGGATTACCGAATAAATTGAGTATGGTTTTTTTATCCTCACGTGAGTCGATGATACTGAACTTATAATTGTCGAGCAAATGCTCATTCTTTTCTTCTTTTTTGGGTTTTTCTACCGATTGTGGTTCCGGTTTTTTGCTAAGCATGGTTTCCATGCCTACCATATCGAGCACCTGGCGAACATTATCGCTCATTTCGGCAATATAAAACATCCCGTTTACCGATGCCAGGTTTTTATATTGATTCACCAGCGTGCGAATTCCGGCTGAGCTCAAATATTCAATTCCGGTTAGATTGAGCGCTATGCTATAATGACCCTCGCGCACCAGGTTGTTGATATAATCGTTTAAGTGTCCGGCTGAGTTGGCATCAAGCCGGCCGGTGCAAGCCAGCATGGTTTCGTTATTTTTATGGGTAAGTTCAATATTCAGATTCATAATGAAAGGTTGTTTTATTGAATGATTTTATCGGCTGTTTCCATTAGTTTCGTTGGTGTTTTCAAACCATAAGCATTTGCTGCCGAAGGATTGATAACGGTTTCGATGGTTTTGATTCTGCTAAAAGGGATGTCGCGGGGCGATTCGCCGTTTAGTACCCGTATTCCAATATCGGCAATTTCGTGGCCTTGTTGTAGGTAATCGCCGGCAATGGCCGCTATAGCCCCCATCTCAACCTGGCTTGTAATAAAACTGAATAATGGTATTTGTTCTTTTTGGGAAACTTTTACCATGCTGGCAAACGCGGGGATGGTACAATTATCGGGGAGTTGGCATATTGCATCGATGTTTTTTGAGCAAAGCAACTGGGTAGCATCAATAACTTCTGAAGCCGTATTCACCGGAATACTTACTACCCCAATATTTTTTTCTTTGCAACTTTTTTCAAGTTCTTTTAACCCACTTACCGAAGCCATTTCGCCCGGGCAGAATAAAACTCCAATATTGTCCACATCGGGAATGTATTCCCGGACTAAATCAATGCCCTGATTGGTATAGCTCATTCCGTCAATTCCGGTAATGTTGGGAATGTGGTTTGTGTACGATTTGCCTAGCTTATTCCCCACAGGGTCGGCTACAACGGTGAATAAAATTGGTGTGTTTTTAATTTTTGAAGCCAAAGCCTGGGTGGCTGCAAGTACTGTTACAAAAATCAAATCGTAATTTTCCTCCGATACTTGCTTTGCTATGTTGTTTAGGGTTGCAATATCGGCATTGGCGTTGTATTGTTCGAATATGAAATCAATATTTCTTTTGTGCCCCAATTCATTAAAGCGCTCTAATATCCCTTTTTCAACATCATCGCAGTCGGGCGACGAAACATAGTGCACCATGGCGATTTTGGGTTTAAACTTAAATGGTTGCTGTATTTTTTCAGATGATTGGGTTTGTTGTATGTATTTTTCGGGAATTGAAACATTGAAAAAATCAGCAGCTTCAGAATTTATTTTAACTTTTGATTGTGAAACAAACTGATATGGAATATCACCCGGAGGTGTACCCGACAGCACTTTTAGAGCCAAAGTTGTCGCATCGACCCCGGCATAATAATAGTCGCTGGCAATGGCCGCTATTGCCCCGGCATCAACTTGTTCGCTGATAAAGGCAAAATACGGGATGTTGTTGTCGTAGGCAACCTTAATAATCGACGAACCGCTACTGGCAGTGAGGTTATCGGATATTTGTGTAAAAGCATCGATGCCTCTGTTGGCAATAGAGAGGGCTGCGTCGGCTACTTCGGTTGCCGAGTTTGCAGGTACAGCAATAAGGTTTAACCCCTGGTCGGAGGCTGCTTTTTCAAGTCGTTCTTTGTAAGCTACCGAGTTGATTTCGCCGGGTGTATAAATGGTGCCGATGGTCGTTGCATTGGGCATCGATTCTTTAACCAGCGTTACCATGCCATCGAAATTGCTCATAGTTGATACACCTGTGAGGTTGGGGTGATGGTCGGTAAACGATTTTCCCAGGCCTGCTCGTATTGGGTCACCCACATTGGTAAACACCACCGGCGAGTTGGTCACTTTTTTTGAAATGGCCTGTATGGTTGGTGTTGAAGTAACAAAAACCAAGTCCCAGGTTTCGGCTGCAATAGCATCGGTTATGCTGTTGAGGGTTGAAATATCGCCCTGGGCGTTGTAAACCTTGAGGGAGAAGTCTGTACCTTCTTCGAGCCCCATGTTTTTCAGTTCATCGCGTATGCCGTGTTCACAGTTTTCAGAGTTCGGACTATCGACATAATGCGCCAGGCAAAATTTAAAGTTTTTGCCTTTCAGGTCATTGCTGTTGTTTGTATATTTTTGTGGAATGTCAATATTAAGAAATTCTGCCATCTCAGCATTAACGCTTACAATTTTTTCTACATAATTTTCAATGGGAATGTTGGCCGGGTTTTCGCCATTCAACACTTTTGCCACAAAAGAGGCAGTATGGTAGCCTGTTTGGTACCAGCTTACTCCAACTGCAGCCAGGGCACCGTCTTTTACAAATTCACTGTCGTTAATTATTAAAGGGACACGGTTTTCGCGGCATACTTTTGCAATACCATGAAAAGCCTGAATGGCTGTATTGTCGCCGGTAATCCAAACAGCATCGACATTACGCATGCATAACGCGCTAATAGCCTGATAGACCTCGGATGTGTTGGTTACGGTATTTTCAACAAGCTCGATATTTTGATTCCGGAGGTATTCGTGAGCTTTCTCAACCACTTTAACCGAGTTGATTTCCGATGAATTGTACAGTGTGCCAATTTTTTTTGTTTCGGGGATGATATCCTTGATGAAATCGATGGTTGCTTCAACAGGTGGAAAAGAACCCACACCGGTGATGTTGGGACGATGGTTGGTATACGATTTACCGGCACCGGCTTCGAGCGGGGTAAACGACATGGTAAAAACCATGGGTGTTTTTTTAACGGCTGAAACAGCTGCGGTAATGCCCGGGGTTGAAGAAACTAATATAAGGTCGAGGTTCAGGTTATCCATGTTCTGATGGATGGGCTGCAAGTTGGCCATTTCGCCATTGGCGTGTTGCGAAATAATGGTAAGGTTGCTGTCTTTCACATACCCCATTTCGTTGAGGCCTTTCATCAACCCTTCCAAAACAAGTTCAAAAGAAACATCGGGGCCAAAGTATGTAATGCCCATTTTGTACTGGCGACCATCAATGGCTTGCAATTCTTCCGATTTTATCTTCGCAGTTTGCTCCTTGCTTTTTCTATTTCGATTATCGAGGTCGGACACCAAAAGAATTGCTGCAATAATGAGCAATGCAAGTATGCCGTTGATTACTTTTTTGAGTTGAGCCATTTGATGTGTGCTTGGTTTAACGGTATATGCTATGCGTAGTGCGAGTTTTTTATGCACATCACTTTCAATACACTTCTATATCTTATTTCTTTTACTGTCATTTAAATCACCCTGCTCCCCCACATTACGTATAGCCTTTGTTAACATTTGCTTTAATTCTTTCGATGTTGGTACTTTTCCTTTATATTTTTCTGGTAATCGATGAGTTAACTTGTATTCTGAAACTCCAATTGGTTTGTTGCTTGTTCTCAAGGCGTATTCAACTTCAAGATTGTCTTTTATTGGACATAGAATTATCCCTATTGAAGGAATGTCGTCTGCTTGTTTTTCCTGTTCGTCCAAAAGTTCCAAATAGAAGTTCATTTTACCGGCAAACTCAGGTTCAAATTCAACTGTTTTTAATTCGATGGCAATTAAGCATTTCAATATCCGATGGTAGAATAACAAGTCAATAAAGTACTCTTTTTGATTAAGTTTCAATCTGTATTGATTTCCTATAAAACTAAATCCGTAGCCAAGCTCTAAAAGTAGGTCTCTGATATTTTCAATTAGCCTGTTTTCTAATTCTTTTTCCAAGATAGGTTTTGTAATTCCCAGAAAATCCAGATTGTATTCGCTTTTCAGTGCTTCGTTTGCCTGTTCAGAAAGATGTACGGGAAGAGCTTTATTAAAATTGCTCGTTTTTTTGTTTGTCAATTGATGCTGATAAGCATTTGCTTTAATCTGATTAAGTAAAACAGCTCGGCTCCATCCTAATTGCTCGGTTGCATGTAAATAATACTTTCTTTCCTTATTGTCCTTCAATTGTTGAATAATCAGCATGTTTTGTCCCCATGGAATTTTCAATGCCATCTCTAAAAGTTCTGGTTCATTCATATATTCCAGGTAAAACTGTCTCATTCTCCATAAATTTTGAGGCGAATAACCCTTAATTCCATCTATTTGTTTATTAATGTCTTTCGACAAATTATCAACAATAGATTGTCCCCACTTATTCTTTTCCTGATTTTCTACGATTATTCGTCCAATTTCAAAATTCTGGCCAATGTGAAACTTATTTAACGACTTGAATGCTTTATATCTTGCGGAATTAATCGTCTCGATTATTTCACCGATAAAATTATTGTATGCTGATATTTCATCCATGCTCATATTTATTCAAAATCTCTCACAACTGAGAGAGAAATTAGAAGTTTTCAAATCTCTCACAGCTGTGAGAGAATACATTCTATTTGCGAAACTGTCTTTCTATGTATTGACCGACATAGTAAAATGCTAAAATAGGTGTAACATAATTCAATCCAGAATCTATTTTTTTATATAATTACCACCCAAAGCTATATGTTTATTTTTCAGTTTTTTTATTCCAATGCTTCTTCTTCGGTATTAAATATTTTAAATATGCTTGAAAAGCCTGACATGTCGAATATCTCTTTAATGGCAGGCTGCATGTTGCAAAGGTGCAGTTTTCCTTTTAATCCCATTAATTTTTTTTGGGTGATTAGAAAAACTCTTAAGCCCGAGCTGCTAATGTAGTTTAACCCCTCGCAATTGAGTATGATGTTTTTTTCTCCCTTTTCTATTACATCCATAATTTGGGTTTCAAACTCGTTATAGTTTGTTGTATCAATTCGTCCGTTAATTTCTGCAATCGTGAAATCACCTTTTTTGTTTGTCGTTAACTCCATAATTTATATCGATTTTGTTAATGTTAGTATATTTTTTCCGTTTTCCCGTTTATAATTAACGCTGTCCATTATTTTTCTAATTAAAAAGATGCCAAGTCCTCCTATTTTGCGGTCTTCGGCCGATAGTGAAACATCTGGTGTTTCTTTTTTAGTAGGGTCAAAAGGTTTGCCGTCGTCGCTAATGGCAATTACAATTTCATTGCCGTTTTTCGTGGCCACGATGTTGATTTCATGTTCTTTTTCATCGTCGTACGCGTAAAAAACGATATTGCTGATGGCTTCTTCAAGCACCAGGTTTAAGTTGGTTACTACCGGTATGTCAAGTTGCCACTCTTCGCCAAGTTTTTCAAGCTCTTCGGCTAAAAAGGGTAATTGCTTTATGTTGTTTTTTATGTTGATATGCTTTTGCATAGGCTATTTTTTTGAACCCTTGTAAATGATGCTCATCATAGTAAGGTCGTCCGATTGTTGACAATCGTTAACATGGACAACCACATCGCGCGCCACTTTCATTACAATTTCGGTGGGGTCGAGACTGTTAATTGCTCTAATGCATTTAATCAGCCGTTCGTCTGAATAAAGTTCCTCGTCCCAGTTTTCGGCCTCGGTTATTCCATCGGTGTAAAGAAACAGTCTGTCGTTTTCGGATAATACACGTGTTTTTTCGGTATAGTCGTAATTCTCAAACAAACCAATGGGGATGTCTTGTGTTATTTCGAAGAATTCGGATTTATTATCGGCATGAATAATAATTGGAGGATTATGCCCCGCATTGGTATAATTCATTTCGCCGGTTTTTAGGTTAATAATTCCAATAAAGAAGGTAACAAACATACTTGACTCGTTGCCAATAGCAAGAGAGTTATTTAAGTTGTTTACAATTTCTGAAGTTGACCGCTGTTTTGGTGCTACCGAACGCAAGAGAGTTCGGGTTACGGCCATAAATAATGAAGCGGGTACCCCTTTTCCCGAAACATCGCCAATGGCATAGCAAAGGTGGGTGTCATCAATCATGAAAAAATCGTACAGGTCGCCACCTACCTCTTTTGCGGGTTCGAGCATGGCATACAGGTCAATTTCGGGTGTGTCGGGGAACGGCGGAAATATTTTAGGTATCATGCCCATTTGTATTTCGCGGGCAATGCGCAATTCACTTTCAATTTTTTCTTTTGCGCTGGTGGTTTCTTTCAGGTTTTTGATGTATTTTTTCAGGTCGGTTTGCATGTGCACAAAAGCATTGTGCAGCTCCTTCATTTCGTCTTCGGTTTTAATATCAGGAAGCTCAGTGTTAAAGTTTCCTTCGGCAATTTCAATACTCGAACGTGCAAAGCATTTCAGTGGTGCAATTTGTTGTTCAACAATTTTTTTAACAATAAAAACCATTAGTGCCATACCAATAACAATAATAAAAATGAGCACCAACGAAATTTGTCTTAGTGGTGCATACATTTCATCGCGAGAGAAAACTACGGCGAGCGTCCAATTGCTTGTAAGCAGTGGTTTGTACGATACTATTAAATCGCGGCCATTTACCACAACATCTTCAAATCCGGTTTTACCGGCCTGCATATTGCGCCCAATTTGTCGTAATCCGGGGCTTTGCATTTCAGCCGCAAAACTAAAAATGGTTTGATTCATTATGATGTCGGTATTGGGGTGGGTTACAAAAGTACCGTTTCGCGATATTACCGATGCATAGCCGGTTTCGAGAATTTTTACTGATGAAACAATGTCGGTAAACCATTCGAGCGATAAGTCGATGGTAATGATGCCGGCTAATTCTTTATCGCCGTTGTTACTTGAATAGAAAGGCATTGAGTATGTTGTCATTAAAGCATTACCTCCACCTGTATCGTAATATGGCTCGCTCCAATATGGTTTTTCAAGTGTAGCTGGTATCTGATACCAATCCATAACAAAATAGTCATATTCCTCGTTTCCAAGCTGGGTCGAAACCAGCAAGTCTTTATTTCGGTATGTAAAAGGTGAAAAGTAGTATCCTTTTTCGGGGAAGAAATCAGGTTTAAAAGCAATAGCACAACCAATAATTTCGGGGTTCATTTGTAGTATGCGGCGTGTATAGGCTTCCATCGAATCGGCATAAGCAATGTTTTTCTCAATAAGCCATCGATAGTTATTGAGAATTTTTTCGGACGAAATAAGAACTTGTTCGGTTTTAAGAACAGTATTTTGAGTTATCTCCAAGGCATTTTCGATAGTCTTTTCTTCAATAGATTTTTTCGAAAAGAAATAAAAGACTGAAAGCGAAATAAGAAAAAGAAGTACACAAAATGCAGCCACATAAAAAACGATTCGCGATGCCAATGATTTTTTTGATATTATTTCCATCTTCATAATCTTTAAACTATTTCAAAACAGGTTTATAAAACGAATCGAATGAGATATTTCCATTTATATGGTTGCTTTCCTTCAACATATTGCGTGTTTTATGAAAATCAGTTTCGGCAAGTTCTCCTTTTTTTACATTTTTCGTACCTGGCTCAATTAACTCGAGCATGCATTGGAGCATCCATTTTTGGTGGGTGAGATTAGTGGCTATGTGAGCTTTTTTCATTTCGGCAAGAACAATGTCGAGTGCTTCGTCCGGGTTATTTTTAGCATATTTCCACCCAAGCATGGTTGCTTCTACAAACTTTTCGAGTTCTGGTTTTCGCTGTAAATAAGTCGATTCGAGGCAATAAAGCCCATCCTCGGGGACATCGCAACCATAATCGGCAAAATTAAAGATGTTAAGCTCATCGGGGTTAATACCTGCGTTTATAATCTGGTCATATTCATTATACCACATCACGGTCATGGCATCAATACCGCCAATCATAAACATATTGATTGACGAAAGAATTGGCACCCATTCTACTTCGTAGTTATTCGACTGTATCAGAGCCTTGGGTACTTCGTCGAAACCACTTTTCCATATTCCAATACGCTTTCCGTCGAGTTGATTCAGCTTTTCGATACCGTTCTTTTTATGACTAACAAACATCAATGCCGAATGCTGCGACAATTGCGCAATATTTACAATTTTAAAACTATCGCTGCGGGCCTGGAGTGCAGTAACCATAAAAAGTGATATTACATCGGCACTTTTATCGGCAAGCAATTGGAATGCATTTACCGAAGCCGATGGATGCTGAATGTTTACAACAATTCCTTCGTCGGCATAAAAACCTTTTTCTTGTGCTACATAATAGCCGGCAAACTGTGCCTGAGGCAACCAATGCGGAGTAAAAGTGAGCTCATTGGGCTGGGCTTGTGCGAATAAACTTGTGGCTAAAACACAAAGTATAAATGTTTGTAAACATTTCATAATTAGGCTTATTGAAGAATTAGTTAAAGATAACAAAAATGTTTATTTATCACAGAATCATTTTAATTTCCTAAGAGTTTTAACGAAAGCATTAACTGCCCTTTGTTATCCCGGTTGTTTTCCATTTTCACGGCATATCCCACCGACCAGGTAGTTTTCAGATACGAGAACAACACCATTTGGATATCCATTTGAGCACCCACGTTGTATATATTACGGGTGCTGTTGCTCTGGGCAATGTCGGTAATGAGGTGTGTTCCAAAAACCGAAGTTTTAACGTAGGTTGGATACAGCCAGCCTGTGCCCACATTGCGCAGCCTTATGGGTCGCAAGTTAAATTCGCCCATTGTTTTGGCATAGTTGTAGGCTTTAATTTCGTCGATTTGTGCACCCGGGAATGCCAGAGGTTTGCGGTATTGCTCCGATGCTTGCCAATCGACATAATTGTTCCGGAAACCCCCAAAATAAAAGTGCGACATGGCCGATTCGCTGTTTCCAAACGACTGACCGATGCTGTTACGAATCCAAAAGCTGGTGTTGCGAAACACCGGTATTAAAAATCCCACACTTTGGTTCGATTGCAAGGTTGGATAAAATTCGCCCCCGGCATATATAGCCGTAGCATCAACATCCCAGCTAAAACCCCGTTCATCGTCAACGCCTCCCAATGTTTTTCTTACTTTTTCGATACCCCCGTTAATATTGGCAGCCTGAAAATCTGTGATGGGCGTTGCTATATTTTGATATTGCGGCAACACTTCCAAGTCGCCATAAGTGTAAACACCTGCCTGATAATGATACAACAATGGTTTGCGCAAAGCGTGTTTTCTTCCGTACGTTAACCCAAGTGTGTAACCTGCCCGGCTACGTTTAGTAGGGCCAAACAAATCGTAAAAGTCGGTTTTGTTGTACGATGCCAGTAGATTCCAACCCCAGTATTTCCAATCAAGCTGTGCATGTATTTTTTGCTTGCTTTCATA
>JAFGGY010000208.1 GCA_016930365.1 Prolixibacteraceae bacterium
GGAAGATTCCAATTAAAAGAACAATTCCAAAAATTTTAAGTATTCGTTTCATGACTAAATTATTTAATGTTGTTGATTTATAGTTCAATTCTATTCAGCCCTTAGGGCATCAATTGTTTTAATACGAACGGCTCGTCTGGCCGGAATATACCCTGCAATTGCGCCAGAAACTACCAGAACGGCAAGGCATGCAACAGCAACGGTAAGATCTATGGAAGGGTTACTGATAAAAATATTACTGTCTTCGTTCGCCTTTGCTATTTCAAGCACATAATTTAATCCCTCAAGAATAAGAATTCCGAGCACCATGCCGATATAGCCAGCTACCGCAGTAATAAAAACACTTTCGAGCATAATTTGCCCTATAACTTTTCGAGGTGTTGCGCCAATAGCACGCATAACGCCAATTTCTTGTGTTCGTTCGCGTACAATTACCAGCATAATGTTACTAACACCAATAACTCCCGCTAATAAGGTTCCAAGACCTACAATCCAGGTTAAGATTCGTATGCCATCGAACAAAGCACCAAACTGTTTAAACTGTTTTTCAAGATTAATATGTGAGACGGCCTGCACATCGGCAGGAGCCACTTTGTGTCGTTGTTTTAAAGCTGTAATTACTTTTTCTTCAACCAAAGCTGCACTATACCCTGGTTTAGCTGTTACACCAAGTACATGAACTTCGCTTCCATAATTATACGCAACCTGCATGGTTGAAAAGGGAATAAAAATACTCTCTTCTGAACGTCCATTCATATTAATATTCGACACCGGTTTAATAACCCCAACCAACTGATAATAAATACCATTAACTTTCAAATACTCTCCGATTGGGTTTTCATTCGATTCGAATAATTCTTTAACAACCTGGTCGCCAACCACACAAACTTTTCTGCGTTGAATGATGTCAACATCGTTTAACCAGCGTCCCATCAATATTTCTGCCGGGTCAATGTTATTCCACTCGGGATAATCGCCTTTAATGTAAAACGATGCTGCTTTATCATTTCGAACGGTATTATTTCCGCTTCCACCACCGGCAAAAATCCGTGGTGAAACTATATCAGCTTCAGGGATACTATTTTTAATGAATAGAACATCATCATTATCAAAACTCCACCATCGCCCACGACGGAAACCCTTGTAAGGTTCACTTGTTTGGTTTGTCCACATAAAAAACGAGTTCTGAGCAATCTGTCCTACCCCTTCAAACATTCCATTTTCGAGTCCCTTACCGGCTCCAGCCATAATAATGAGCATAAAAATTCCCCAAAATACCCCGAATGCAGTAAGAAAGCTCCTCAATCGGTTTTTCTTCAGAGCACTAACTATTTCTTTCCAACGATCTATATCAAACATGGCTTTCTTTTTTATTCATCGTGTAATGCTTCAATTGGTTTAACGGAAGCTGCCCGTCTTGCAGGAATGTATCCGGCCAATGCGCCTGCACTAATTAATAACATCATTGCACTAATGGCAATTCTCAAATCAACAGTAGGATTCATAAACATACGTATCTCGCCCTGGTCGCCACTAGCCGCCACACTGGTTTGAGCTTGTTGTTCCATCAAAAAATTAACG
Organism: Prolixibacteraceae bacterium; assembly: GCA_016930365.1. Classification (GTDB taxonomy): domain Bacteria; phylum Bacteroidota; class Bacteroidia; order Bacteroidales; family Prolixibacteraceae; genus Roseimarinus. The sequence continues at coordinate 1,582 of JAFGGY010000208.1, forward strand.
CCCTCCATGAGGCTAATTCCGAAAAACATGCCGATATAACCGGCCAGTGCAGTAATTAATATCGATTCGAGTAACACCAGACCAACAATAGATGCTGGAGTTGCTCCCAGGGCTTTACGAATGCCTATTTCCTTGGTACGTTCTTTTACCACAATAAGCATAATGTTGCTAACTCCTACAATGCCGGCTATAAGCGTTCCAATTCCGATTAGCCACACAAACATATTTATGGCGCTAAAAATACTCATGGTCTCTACATAGTCTTCAAGCGAATTATAGATTCCAACTGCACGCTCGTCTTCAGAATTAAATTTATGGTTTTCAGCCAGTAAATTGCGAATGTCTTTTTCAACCTGTATGCTTTCTTTTTTAGAAATATCGTGTGTCGTTAATGCAATGTTATGAATTCGTTCGCCTGAATTAAAAAGCTTTTGGGCTGTGGTTATAGGTATAAGACCTTGACGGGTTCCTTCTCTTGGGTCGAATTCGCTGTACACTCCAATAATTTTGAAAGGCACATCGCCAACTCTGATAATTTTACCAACTGGATCAATTTTTTTGAATAAGGCTTCTTGTATATCAGTACCAATAACCATTACCTTACGGCCATACTGCATATCAATTTCATTGAGGAAACGACCGGTTGTAAGCTGATAGTTTTCAACTATTTTGTAATCGGGATGACATGCCTGCGTATTGTAACTTCCATATTCATTCTCAAATGCATAAGTACGATCGCCAATCCAGTATTGGGCTGAAATTTTATCAACATTATCCATTTCACCAATAGCTTCTAAATCGCTCATTTTCATCTGAATACTGCGACCCGACTGAAACCCTTCGTAGGGCATACTGGTTTCGCGACTCCAAATCCACATGGCATTAATAGCATTGCCCTGAAAATTAGAGCCAACCCCATTGCTCAGTCCATTACCGGCTCCCAATAAAACCATAAGCATAAATATGCCCCAGGCTACGGCAAAACCGGTTAATACAGTACGAAGTTTATTTTTCTTTATCGTACTTAAAATTTCCTGCCACTTATCGATATCAAACATAACTATGCAGGTTGAAGTTCTTTCGAAAATTCTTTTTTGAAGGATGCCAGATCGCCGTTAACTATCAAATCACCAATATTTCCGTCTCGTAGTTTAATAATTTTATCGGTCATGGCGGCAATATCGTGTTCGTGCGTTACAATAATAACGGTTATACCCTCGGCATTTACCGATTTCAAAATATCCATTACCTCGTACGAAGTTTGGGTGTCGAGAGCGCCAGTAGGTTCGTCAGCCAAAATTACTTTGGGTTGCGAAATAAGTGCCCGTGCTATAGCCACACGTTGTTTTTGTCCACCCGAAAGCTCGTTGGGCATGTGTTCGGCCCAGTCTTTTAAACCAAGCCTATCGAGGTATTCCAATGCTATGGCGTTGCGTTTTTTCCGACGTACACCCTTGTAGTAAAGCGGCAAGGCAACATTTTCGACCGCATTTTTAAACGAAATCAGGTTAAACGATTGAAAAATGAACCCCAACGTTTCGTTGCGGTAATTTGCTGCCTTGCGCTCGCTCATGTTTTGAATGAGCTGTCCATCGAGAAAATATTCACCTTTTTCGTAATTATCGAGTATGCCCAAAATATTCAGCAAAGTTGATTTACCCGAACCCGACGAGCCCATTATCGAAACAAATTCGCCCTGCTGAATCTCAAGGTCAATGCCTTTTAACACATGCAGGCTGTTTGTGCCCATGTGATACGATTTGTGAATGTTTGTAAGTGTTATCATGGCTATTTATAAATTAAGGTATCTAAAACCACATCAAAAGTCTGCATATATCAAATGAATTCATCGAAAGAATAGACAAAGTGTAGATTTTTATCGGTGATTTACATTTTTTACAATATTGTTGTTCGGTAGTAAAAACTCGAGATATACAGGCTCGTTTGTTTCACTGAGCTGTATGACGGCTTCAGCAGAAAAATGTTACAACAGACTTTAAAAAAGGTAGAAGCAAAACAATTTAGCTAATAACACTCCAGTTAAACTGTGCTTGTTTCATCTTTTTCAACTGTACTTTAAACAAATGGTTTAGTTCATTTTGAAGCAATGGATCGCTATCGATGATATCGGTAGCAACATTGCGGGCATGTTGAAGTAGTTCGCCATCGCGGCTGATGTTTGCAATTTTAAGGTTAAAGCCAAGGCCACTTTGCTGCGTGCCTTCCATATCGCCGGGACCTCGCAGTTTGAGGTCGGTTTCGGCAATTTCGAAGCCATCGGTTGTGCGCACCATGGTTTGTAAGCGTATGGTACTGTCTTTCGAAAGCTTATACGACGACATCAGAATGCAGTACGATTGCTCGGCTCCGCGCCCTACTCTGCCCCGAAGTTGGTGTAACTGCGATAGCCCGAAACGCTCGGCACTTTCAATCACCATTACACTGGCATTGGGTACATCAACCCCCACTTCGATAACCGTAGTTGAAACCAAAATTTGTGTCTCCTTATTTTTGAAGCGGTTCATTTCGAAGTCTTTCTCGTCGGGCTTCATCCGGCCATGCACCATACCGATTTCACACTCGGGAAAAACTTTTTTGATGGTTGCATATCCACTTTCAAGATTCTTATAATCAAGCTTTTCAGACTCTTCTATTAATGGAAAAACAAAATACACCTGGCGACCTTTGCGAATTTCGTCGCGAATAAATTGAAAGACCTGTTTCCGTTTGTTATCGTAAAAGTGCATGGTTTTTACCGGCTTTCGTCCCGGAGGCAATTCATCGATAACCGAAACATCCAAGTCGCCATAAACGGTCATTGCCAACGTTCGGGGTATCGGAGTTGCGGTCATTACCAACACATGCGGCGGAATGGTATTTTTTTGCCACAGTTTGGCACGCTGAGCCACGCCAAAACGATGCTGCTCGTCGATAACCACAAAGCCCAGGTTTTTAAAAGCGACTTTACTTTCAATTAAGGCATGCGTACCAATTAAAATATCGAGCGAACCATCGAGCAATTCGCTGTGAATTATTTTTCGTTCTTTCGTTTTGGTTGAACCCGTAAGCAAACGAACATTTAAATTCATGGGAGTCAACATCTTACTCAAGGTATTGTAATGTTGTGTGGCCAGTATTTCGGTAGGAGCCATCAGGCTTGCCTGGGTATCGTTATCGAGTGCCATAAGCATGCACATCAGGGCAACCATCGTTTTTCCGCTACCCACATCGCCTTGCAAAAGCCGGTTCATTTGATGCCCCGACCCCACATCGTAGCGAATTTCGCGAATCACTTTTTTTTGAGCACCGGTCATTTCGAAAGGCAAATGCTTATGGAAAAAAGTATTAAAATGGTCTCCAATCACTTTAAAAACATGCCCTTTAAACTTTTGGGTACGATTCGACTTAAGACTTAGAATCTTTAATTGTATGAAGAATAGCTCTTCGAATTTAAGTCGGTATTGTGCAGCAAGCAAACGTTGATGTGAGTCTGGAAAATGGATATAATAAAGTGCCTCGCGCAAAGACATCAACTTAAATTTTTTCACAAACCAGGCCGGCAGCGTTTCGCTTATACTCGAGCGTACGAGCGGAGCCAGGTTCGATTGTAGTTTCAGAATGGCTTTCGAACTGAGATAATTCTTTTTCATTTTCTCAGTTGTATTGTAAAAAGCCTGGATACCACCGGCTGTTTCGCTATTTTCGTTGGTATATTCATCGAGCTCGGGATGAACAACATTTATTTTGCCATTAAAAAGCGAAGGTTTACCAAACAGCACATAAACAGCACCGGGTTTCAGATTTTTAAGCTGCCACTTGATGCCTTTAAACCAAATTAATTCGATTACTCCTGTATCGTCGGAAAATAGCGCATTTAGCCGGGCCTTTGCGCCCTCGCCCGTTTTTTGCAGTGCCGAAAGACGCCCGATAACCTGCACGTAAGGCATATTGCTGTTTACCTCGCGTGTTTTATAAAAACGGGTACGGTCGATGTATTTATAGGGAAAATAGTACAGCAAATCGTTGAACGTAAAAATGTCAAGCTCCGATTGCAAAAGCTCGGCTTTTTTAGGCCCTACTCCGGGCAAAAATTTTATTTCCTGCATCAACTTCGACGTCATATAACAAAGATATTATTAAGCTTTCGTAAAAAAAGTCAACAGGTACATTTTTTTTATCCACAAAGCATTCGTATATCGAACCATTTTGCATTTACTTTGTCTTTTAAGAAACAATGTTGTCCGGTTAAGCAAAAACTATTTGTACAGATTGCTTCGCCGTGCTCGCAATGACTTTATTCTGTATTTGTTAGCAGTGAGGGAGGGGGTTGGTTGGCTAAGCAATGTAAAATTTTAACCAAACAACAATGATTAAGAAAATAAAATTCACACGATGGAAAAATCATTTAAAATATATACCAAGACAGGCGACAATGGCACATCGGGGCTAATTGGTGGTACGCGGGTAAGCAAAACCGATCAGCGATTAGAAGCCTATGGCACAGTAGATGAGCTTAATTCGTGGATTGGACTGATACGAACAACTTTTATCGAAGACGAAGTAAGCCAAACCCTTGAACTCATTCAAAATAAGCTTTTTGTTATTGGGTCGTACCTGGCAACCGATTCATCAAAATCAGATTTACGTCAGGAACTCGACTGTGGTGGCGCTGCCATTTCAAAACTCGAAAATGAGATTGATCGCATGCAGGAACAGTTGCCGGTGCTTACCCATTTTGTGTTACCCGGTGGAACCCAATCGGCAGCACACACGCACATTGCCCGCACCGTATGCCGCAGAGCCGAACGACGAATAACCGCCATCGAGTACGAACTGGGCAACGATAAAAATGCTTTAAAATTTATAAACCGGCTTTCGGATTATTTATTCGTTTTAGCTCGCTACAACAACTACACAAATAAGCAAAACGAAACGCTGTGGAACGACAATAAAGGATAGTTTCAACAATTTTGAAAAAAACCGGTGCAAATCTTTTCAATTTAACACCGGTTTGGAGAACCCTAAAAAAAACTATCAACTATTCCTCTGAATAACAACAAAAATCTTTTACCCCTTCTTCATCTTTATCAAAAATAAGACGGATTCGTACTTCTACCCTGCGAATTTTATCGTAATCGTAATACCCGGTACTGTTCGGGTTATTGGCATCGGGATACGGGTCTTGCGGGTTTATTACATCAATACGCCGCCCACGTGTTAATATAATTATTTCAGCATCCTCATAATCTACCTGGTTATCTGGTAATGCTACCTTACCATTAGCCATATAGTGCTTGAAATTATCGGCATCGGCTAAACGATTGTACAGTTCTTTGTAGCCAAACCAAGCTCTAAGCCGCGATAAATTGGTATTGATTTCAGTCTTACTGTCTGAAATTCCTAACGTACTTCCATTGTTTCCATCGCTATTCAGCTCAATAGAGCAATTCACAATTTTGCTTAACTGTTTAGAATCTTCATCAACCTTTGGAGGTATAATTTTAACCGGTTCGATTGAGAAATCGCCATTAGGCAGATATGCCGAACTACGATATTCTACTGTATCACCAATATACCATCCGCGTATTACCTCACGCTGATCAGATACTGCAAATATCTCGATTAATAACTTCGGCTTTCTATCCTTATGCAAATCGAGAAAGTTGATGTATTTCTCCTTAATGGTATCGGTAAGCATTTTTAGGTTTTCATCTACTTTTTGAGCGTAATCGACATACTGGGCTATACGCTTTTTACGCCCCTGCATTCGCTCGCTAATACGTGCTTCGAAACCAGACCGGTCGCCCCAGTAATAATTAAACGGATGCAACTCAATCCAGCGGGCATCGGCAATGGAATAAGTGTGATTATCGTCGAGCCTGATTGGCGAGAGTGGTGTTTCCCAGTCGTAAGCTTTATACCCACTTCGTTTCGAAACAATATGTCCAACAGGATTATACAGATCGTTTGAACCGGTGATTTCATAACCTTCATGCAGTTTTTCAAGATCTCGCTTCAGGTTTGCCGTTGTATTCACATCCCAATATCCGGTTTGGAAATACGGAATTGCCTCATATTTTTGAGGAATATCGAGTACTTCGGGACATGGTGGTTTAGGAGTCCAGTGTTTACATATAAATACAGTGTCGTTAATCGTTGTATCGCTGTAAACGTTGAATACAGGCAAATACCCATACTGATCAGTTAACACTGATGGCACTTCCGAGCCACTAATGCGCTGGTTATGGGTTACCTTATCAAACGGATCGGCTTCATTAACCACACGGCTGTAACCGGTGAAAACATATTTCTGATCGCGATCGCAATAATACGTTCCGTAATCGGGCGAAGCATACGAACCTCCTGAAAGCTGGTACTTCAATCCCGAATATAAATTGAATGAAGCTTCATCATCTGTTACTTCTTCACTTAGTGCTCCAGCAATTTCGATACAAGGCATTTCGATGGCATTATCGGCATTCGTAGCACTTTTATCAATTAACACCACGTTTAGCTCAACATTAAACGGAATTCCACAGCCATAAATATCGAAACTACCATAGCCCTCAGGATTATCGGAAGACCATAGAAAAGCCTGCGGTGTTTTTGCATTTTGTGGATTGTAGTAATAAAACGGGTATTTCTGATTATAAGCTCCATTCAGCGCAAAACGATCAAAATTTTCGCTGCAATTGTCCATAAGCATTTCATCAAACAATTTCAACGATTCTTCACGAATGAGGAATCCCCCCGATTCTTTCAATTCCAGTTCAGCCTGGAATATTTCATAGTCGCCTGACTTGTCGGACGAAAAATATAAACGATCGCCATTAATCGAAACATGAGGTGTTATTTCGTTTGATAAGCCATATATCTCCTTAACCAAAACAGGAGATTGCCAGCTACCATCTTTGTTATAGCTGTAAAATATATTCAAGTCATCTCCACTTTGATTTTCCGTAACCATGGCCCCATCTGCTGTAACCTTACGGTTCGATACAAAAAACAGGTGCTTTCCATCGGGCGAAAGTGCAGGGTGCGATTCCCATGTTTGGCTTCCCGACAATACGTTCAGCGGACGTGGAATCCCCGGTTTTTGGTTGATAAATTCTACACTCCACAGGTTTTTAAACTCAGCATCGATTGGATCGACATTGAGTTGGTCGCATGAAAAAACCATTGTATTACCGGCCAATGAAGGAGCACCCTTGGTGGCTTTGTTAAACGCATTGTAAAAATCGCTCAACATAGGATTATCACTATCGATAGAAAACCGATGAGGTTCGCTCCACCCTTCCCACGGACATTTCCCGTTATCGACTGTGCGTTCACTAAAATATATCTGCTGGTAATTATTGGTACGTTCGCGCTGGTTGTACAAGCTATCGCCTCGCGACGAAGCAAACCACAAACGTTCGGTTTTGCCATTATTTAATAATTGAATAAAAGGTGCATTATCCTTAAACTGAAATTCTCGTTTTTGAACAAACAGATAATCCCACTGCTTATACAACGGTTTATTCAGTTCTCGCTCATCAGCTGTATTTACGGGCGACTGAAAATTAATTTGCGACTCAGCATTTTTTACTTCATAATCAATCGACTTTTGATTTTCGGCCGTTTTAGAAGTATTACATGCCGAAAAACAAAGAAAGCAAACCATTAGTGCTAAGTTAATATATAGTATTCTATTCATCTTGTTTAATTTTGAATTACACTTAACGGGTAAGCAACGTAAAAGCTAACAAAACCTACATGATGGTTTGTATTTGCACCATCGGAAATGCCATCGATATACAAAAAAGCAACATCGCAGTAACTGCTGTATGTATTTCCATTTGCATCGAAACTACCCCAGTTACCAACAGGATTCCAGATTACAAAAACATCGCCCAGCTTTATTTCTACACCCACTCCATCGGATGCCATTTGACCGGCTGTACGTGCTGGAGTCCAACCGTATGAAGTATCTGTGTTTTCGAACTGGAAACTATAATACGGAGCTTCGCCCAACGAGTTGAACGCTCCGGATTGGAATACATGATTAATCAGGTTATCCATTCCGGCAGCGAAATCGGAATTACTTGAATAATTGGCAATTGGATTTTCAGAGATGTGTGTAAATGAATTTGGATTTAAGGTTCCATCATCGTTAACCAAAAACAATTTTGGTATTTGCCGTAACGCTGTATTCTCGGGATCTTCCACTTCGAAATAAAACGAATGATTTGAAAGTGGAGCATTCGGAGCACTTGTAAAATCGATATGATTAAAATCGAGGTTATCTATTCTTCCAAAATAATGATAATCGTCGCTATATGTATCAATTTTGTACACCTGGTAAGCCGGTTCTGTTTCTTTATCCGAAATCTGGCTAAATGCTTTCATACTCATCGGTTCCGAAATGTTAACCGTGTTCTGATATACCTCGGCATCCAGTTTTATTATCTGGCTGCATATAAGCTCTCCTGTTGATGTTTTGGCATCGACTAAAAGCTCAGCCCGATAATGTGCATCATGACCACTTTGAATATGCGATTGAATATTGGGTGTATTAAAATAAATATTGAACAAGCCATTTTCGCCTGCTGATAATGCTGCAAAATTATCCTGTACTTCGAAAAACAATCTATCGCCAGCAACACCATCGTCTGATATGGAATATTCAAAATACACACTGGAGCAGGCCATTAAATTCCCGGTATCGGGCACATTAACCAAATAGGAAACCGATTCGGATCCGGTTATTATTCCACGGCAAATATTACCAAGGTTTCCACTCATCGATTGAGCAATATTATTGGTTGTAGTCATTGAAATTGTTTCGCCCCAATTTAACTTTTGAATTACAGCACCTGTAGAAGCATCGGTTAAATCTGCAGCCAGGCTATTCATCTTTGTTATTTCCGGACAAATATTTTCACATCCTTCGCCTTTATATTCTACTATAAAAGAGCACGACTCTTTCAATTCATCGATTCGATTATAAACATCAACCATTATTTCGAAGGTGTCGGCACTTTCGCCCGATTTTTCGGGAGTAAACTGAACTGCCATGAAAAAGCTCTCGTTCAAACGAATTTGCTGACCATATTCCAATGGATCGGTTATTATCCAATCGTGCTGTGCTTCGTTAGCGGCACTAATTAAAGTGGCCGCATCGGTTGAATTTAAACGATTCACAGCAGTTACAATGATATAACACTCGTTATCGAGCATTCCATCTCGTATTGTAAAAATAGGTTCATTCCCATAATCTACCGATGAACCTACTGATACAGGATATCCCGAATAGTCGATTGTTTTATTTATCTCGCCATTATTCGAAAATGGACATGCACAGCCATCTTCACAGATCTCGGCCGAAACATTTATGGTTATTTCACCGAAATTTTCATTTCCTGAACCGTCGGAACACGTAGTAGGCAACACCAGACTGGTATTAAATTCACCTACCTCGCTGGTTTCAACAAAAAATGAAATATTGAGCGATGTTTGTTCATTTATTACAACCTCTCCGTTTACGTCAGGTAAAGGTGAAACATTAGCATAAAATTTATCTTTGAGGTCAACCACAGATGAAACATCTACCGTTATTTCATCGTCAGTATTTATCGATGTGCTATTCCACCGAATATCATCTTGGCCGGCTCCTACCATCAGGCAACCACCATATTGGTTCGCCAGATTAACATCAATGTTTGACGTGAAGCTTTCGCAGTCAATTTGAGTTTCAGTAGTTTCTTCGCAATTCCGCTCGAACTCAAAAACATAACTGGTATCGCAACACATAAAATCAATTTCATCTTCGTAATAAAACGAATTATTTACAGCCACAAGCTTAATATTATTAATACCACATTGGCTGTTAGGAATAACATATTGCAATTTACCATTGGTATCGAGAAAACGATTGACCAATGTATCAGCCTCCGATTTATCTTCGTTATAATGAATAATTATAACCTGAGCTTCGGAAGCCGGGAATTCCTGTGATAAGCCTTCGCAAATTTCCACATTTTTGCCTACTACTTCAATTTCAATATTACTGCTTTCGGCACAGGGATCTTTTGTTTCCTCGGCACATGCAGCAAGCAATACCGGCAGTACTGAAAAAATGAATAATATTTTATGGATAATTATATATTTAAAAAATTTCATATTTAGCTATTATTACCAGGTGAAACCAAATCTTACAAATAACTGCCCGGCATTACGCACCGGGTTTTCCAGCTCATTTTCAAGTCCTGCCTGCTCCAGACAATTGTTTAGATCTTCGTTTACCGGTAAAGCAAACGAGGTGTATCTATAACCAATGTCAAAGGACAGGTCTCGATTTTTTGTTTTCCATAAGTCGATCCCGAGGCCGATGCCTGTGAACCAAGATGACGGCAGATTATCGTTTATAAAAGGTACGTCGCCGCTTGCGTCGTATGCTACACCCAGGTCGCCAAATAAATACCAGGCATTGCATTTTCCCCATAAGGGAGCGGAAAATTCGTTAAAAGTAAGGCGCGGATGAAGTGAAATTGGGATGAACAATCCACCATCGACAGGCCAGAAACCGGTTAAAACACCAAGGCCTAAAGCATGGCGATTTTTCAGGGTAAGAATTCGGGGAATAATTGCGGCTTCGGCACCTAAAATTAAATTCGTACCACCACGTCCAAAACCAATTACGTGGTTTATTAAATCGTTACGTTCGTAATATGTACCACCGTTATACCCTGTGTAGAAAATCCCGTCGTTATCCCAGCGGCGACTGGCAAGCATACCACGAAGCTCAAACTTCACCGCCTTACGGTATCGGTTACAAATTCCAAGATTTTGCAATTCAGAATACTGAACAATATCAGGTGGCACATCAGCGTCCGATGTAGTTACAATCCTTTTAACCTGTGAAGTGTCAATCCTGAACATATTATCTTTAATAAATTGCTCAAGATTTTCATCGTTTAACTTATAAGGTTGGCCTTCGGAACAATCAACCAAATATAAATCGACTTTCTTTTTACTCACTTCAATGGGTACGGGGGTAAAAAAGGTTTCAATTTCGTTTCTTCCGGTGTTTGTTTTAACATCATCGTTCAGTTCAACTTTATATAAAGTCGAATTATCGATATCGCATAAAACACATTGGGTAGGGGTACAGGAATAAGCCAGCATAAAAACGACAAAAACCAACAGTAATCCACCCCGGTTTGGTAATAGTTTCTTCATAGATTTATTTTAGTAGAATAAATAGGAACAAAAAAATGTTCAACTTTAAGGTAATTCAACATTCATTTATAATACAATTTCTCAGCATCCCTCCTGCTGAAAAGACTTTAAAAAAAAGAAAAACTAAGAAAAGTTGAAAAATGATCAACCTCTCTTAGTTTTTCACCATCATCTGAATTATTATAATTTGTAGATCATTCCTACAGTTGCAAAAGCTGCTGTAAGAACGTTGTTTGAATTAAATCCGAAATTTAACTCATTCATACGTGCAGTATTCTTTCCTGACGAATACTCTTCTTTGTAAGTAGTTGACGTATAGCCTACATCCATAAAATGTAAACCAACTTCAAGTTCAATATTTTTTGTAAGTGAATACGATACGGTTGGAGCCAGATTCAAACTGATAACACTCGACTTAGGACCTTCGATAGTGGTGCCCGATGATGTTTCCTTGCTGCTACCGGAGCTAATAGCCAATGTTGCTGTAGCAAACATGCGAAATTTGTTAAAATCAGCAAAATAATAACGAGCAAATGGAGCCAAACCAATGGATGTCTCACTATCTTTATTGTCGCCATCAGATGTAGATAAACTTTCGTAAATGAGTCCAACCCCAACAGCCAGATTATCGGCCATAAACATCCCCACTTGTGGATTAAATGCAAACTCTGTAACTTTCTCTAAATCAACAGTCGTTGTAGAACCACTTTCAGGGATATTTTTCATAGTACCACCTTTAGTATTATAATTAAAACTACCCCCAACAAATAGCTGTCCGTGGGCAAAAACGCTCAATACCAAAAGAGCCAACAAAACAAATAATGATTTTTTCATGATAAAAAAAGATTAGTGTTAGTTTATACTTGTATTATTAAAATCTATACATGCTATTACCGGTTCTTCATTTTATTAATCCGGTTAATTGTGTTAGTAGCTATATTGCTTTTATTGTTGAATTCAAAAGCACATATTTTTTCGGTCGATGCCGACTTAAGCTGGTCTTCGGTAATGGTAAAGCGCATAACTTCAACACCTGAGCCTGAACCGCCATAATCTTGCTCTCCTGCATTAAAAATTCCATCGTACGGATTGGTTGAAGAAGAGGGCTGAATTAAAGCCCCATTATACCTGGCCAATACAGTATAATTGGTTTGACCGCTGCCAACACAGTCGGAATAAAAATCGACTCGTACAATGTATTCTCCGGCAACCATATCGGCCTTGGTCGGGTAAATAATGTTCTCATTATTAATATGGTCAATGTCGCAATCAGCATTTGAATCAACATCAAGGTTTCCACCGGGAGTGGAGTCAAGCCTAAATTGATTAACCTGGCTGGGTGTTAGATTATCCAACTCATCAATTTGTGCTTCGGTTAACGATGTATATATATCATCATAACTGGTACCGGCTTCAAAATTCAATCCCAGGTAATGATTAACCAGCTCTACATAATCAAAGCCATAATCATACCCTGTGTTTCCATAATATACTTCTACGCCTTCAGGGTTTACCACGTGTAAGTCAATATCGTTAAGCAAGTCCCACGAGCAACTTACCTGCAAAGCACCCACCTGGCTTTCGACAAGAGCAACATTTATTTCCCTGTATTGACTTACTTCGCCACTGGCATTTACCAAAGCAAAAACCAGTACAAACGACTCCTGAGGCAACTCGGTACTCATCTGTAAAACAAAAGCAGCTACATAGGTACTTTTTAACTCAGGTGTAAATTCGTAATATCCCGATGTCAACTCTTTAACACCTACAATTACTTTCGAATACTCGCTGTTCGATTCGATGCTAATACGGTTTGTTCCCCCGTTTATCACACTATTATTACCACTAACTGATTGTATTACGGGAGCAGTTGTACTAACCGAAGCTTCCGGTAATTTTGCAGATACTAATTCAGCTCCTTCAATGCTGAAATAATTACTTAGAGCTGAACTCTGATTCTCCCCCGGGTTGTCGCCCGACTCATCACATGCGACCATTAATCCTATTAACAGTACAGCAATTACTAATTTCCATTTCATTTATAGATTTTTTTAAGGTTAGAATACATTTTGAAAAAGTCATCCGATATTAACGAAAAATCCACTTATTCGTATAAAATAATGAACCACACCCGGCTTGCTTAATCAGTTTGTATTGTTAATCAAAAGTATGTATTCGCTTTTGTACAGCTGTATTCAAATCGTAAATAAAATATTCAAAAGGTAAAAATCTTTCATCAATTTGTTAACATTACCACAAATCTTCATTTTGCTTATTCTTCTCTTGAAAAAA
>JAFGGY010000209.1 GCA_016930365.1 Prolixibacteraceae bacterium
CTTTGTCTGGGTTCGAATCCCACTCGCCAATACTTACAACCTCGGCAAAATCTTTTTTGATAATATGCGGAATATACCAGTCGAAAATTTTTGTTATTACCGGGTGATGTTCCGATTTTATCATGGCAGGAAAATATTAAGGATACCAAAAAATGCCAGTTGTAGCACAAATATACGACCGGCAATTTTGTTATCAGTATTGATGTTGAATAATTCGAAGCAGCCGCCAATTACAGTGGCAACTACAAACCACATGATGTAATTTTGATAGGGGATTTCGTTGAAAGCCCAAGTCCACATGTCGGTTTTCATGGCCACGGGCTCCATAACGTAGTCGAACCCCGTCATTAAAACCCCCGTTAGTATAGGTAGAAATTTGCGTAATGCTTTTCTTGTACGCAATATGAAAACCGAACCATATGTTAGCATGAGCCAGTTGAACCCAATTAACACTGGTGTGCCATACACTTTTACCGGGATAGACTTGCCATAGTGGTATTCGCCAAATACAACCCCGGTTTGAACCCCGATGGCTTCGATGCCAATGGTGGCAACAATTACCGATGCGAAAAAAATAAGGTGTTTAATATTGAATACTTTGTGGAACAGCAACAACATGAAAATATTAATAATGAGCGAAACAGGTATCAGTTTTTCAAATAGTTCACGGGTTTGTGGAATTAGGAAACCGGTAGTGCCCACAATGTAAAAAATGATGAGGAACTTCGTGGCTTCCTTTTCTTCCAGCATTTTAAAATATTGTATAATCCGGTTCATGTCTTTCTATATTAAGTTGTCAACTATTTTTGCCGATGCCAGGCATAGTGGTATGCCCCCGCCCGGGTGAATACTTCCGCCCACAAAGTACAAATTTTTATACTTCCGGCTAAAATTTGGGTGGCGTAAAAATGCTGCCATGGCACTATTGGAACTGTGTCCGTAAAGCGAACCATTAACCGATGCAGTACGGGCTTCAATATCAACAGGCGTGGTAACTTCTTCATTTTCAATAAGAGGCTCTACATCCAGATTCAACATCAAATTGATTTTTGCCAAAACAATTTTACGGGCTTTATTGGTTTGTTGCTGCCAGTCTTGCCCCACATTTTCGGGGGCATTCACCATTACAAACCAATTTTCTTTTCCATCGGGGGCATCGGTTTCAACCACTTTTTTGCTGATAAAAATATACACCGTAAGGTCGTTGGCAAACACTTTGGTCTTAAACAACCCGTCAAATTCAGCTTTATAATTGTTGCTGAAAAGGATGTTATGAACATCGAGTTCTGAGCTTATGTTCATGCCCCAATAGAAAATGAGGGCACTCGATGAACGTTCGCGTTTCGATAGCTTCCGGTACATCCCCGAATCGGGCAAAATATTTTTGTAGAAATAGGTTACATCGGTATCGTTCACTACGATATCCGATTTGTAAATTCCTTTTGGTGTTATTACCCGCCAGCTTTTATCAACATTTTGCTGAATGCTTTGTACACCTTCGCCCAAAGCAAATTTCACACCTTCTTCTTCAGCCAGTTTCACCAGTGATTTTATAATTCCGCGCATGCCTTTTAGCGGGAAAAAAGCCCCGGTATTGTGCTCAAGGTGCGCAATCATGTTTAGTGTTGCGGGTGCCCTGTACGGGTCGCTGCCATTGTAAGTTGCATAGCGGTTAAAAAGTTGTGACAGGTTTCCATCGCCAAAGGTCTGCACATTGCGCTGGTTCATTGTTTTAAAAGCATCGAGTTTATGCAGGGCTTTCAGGCTTCGCTGTCCGGCATCGCCCGTAAAAGTTGATGCTTTGTGTATGGAATTAAACAGAAAGAAGTCGCTGGTGTGGGTATATAAAAAAGATTGCCGTTCGAGGTAATTTTCGATAACCGAACGTTCGATGCCTGATTTCTGTACTTCTTCAACAAATTCGTTGTGCCTGCTCCAGGCTTTAAGGTTGGTGCCATCGGGGAAAAAATAGTTGCAGCTCATGTTCAGGCTTACCACATCAATAGATTCACGGGCGTCTTTGCCAAACAATTCAAACAGCTCATAAACCAACTGCGGTAGTGTAAAAAGCGATGGACCGGTATCGAAACGGAATTCGCCGTTTTTCAACTCGCCAATTTTTCCGCCAATGGTTTTGTCCTGCTCAAAAACTGTAACGTCAAAACCTTTAGCAGCAAATCGCAGCGCCGATGCTAAGCCCCCTATTCCTGAACCAATTATCGAAACCTTCTTCATTTTGTTTAAATATTACACGTAAAATTTTACACAAACACCGAACAATTTTACAACAAATTAGTTTATTTTGGTAAAATAGCCATAACTTTAACAATCTTGAAGGTACAAAACATTTTCACAGTATGAACAAGAAAGAAGTAGTAATAGTGGGCACAGGTCTGGGTGGTTTAAGCACTGCCCTACGCTTGGTGTCAGAGGGGTATAAAGTGAAAATGGTCGAGAAGTACCACCAGGCTGGCGGGCGGTTAAACCGCTTATCGAAAGATGGCTTTATGTTTGACCTGGGGCCCACTTTTTTTAGTATGAGCTACGAATTTGATGAACTTGTGAAAAATACCAACATCGACTACCCTTTTGAGTTCATTGAGCTTGACCCGCTTTTCACGGTGAATATTGACGGAATCCCAAAAACCTTTACCATATACAAAGACCTGGATAAACTTTCGGAGGAGTTTGAGCCATTTGAGCCGAATTTTAAGGCAAAAATGGAAAAACACCTCCGGAAAACGGGTGAACTTTTTCACGATACCGAAGATAAAATTGTACACCGGAACTTTTCATCGTTGTTCGATTATTTTATGCAATTAACGCGGGTGCCGTTAAAGCATAGTCCGTTGTTGTTCAAAACGATGTGGAAAGAACTATGCGACAGTTTCGAATCGAAAGAAGCAAGAATGGTTTTCTCGTTGGTTGGTTTTTTCTTGGGCGCCACACCATTCGATACCCCCGCAATTTATTCATTGCTCAATTACGTTGAATTAAAACACGATGGTTATCACAATGTAAAAGGTGGCATGTATAAAATTGTTGAGGGATTGTTTAGAGTGCTGCGCGAACAACAAGTAGATTTTTATTTCAACACCGAGATTGTTAAAGCCGTAACAACAAACGATAAAATTGATTACCTGGTTGACCAAAACGGTCGGGAATGGCATGCCGATTATTATGTAATTAATGCCGATGCAGCTTCGTTCAGGGGCGAAATACTCAAGAAAAAACAATATTCTGAAAAACGGCTCGATAAGAAAAAATGGACCATGGCACCTTTGACCATTTATCTTGGGCTCAACGGCAAAGTTGACAAGCTGCAACATCACAACTACTTTCTTGGAAATAATTTCGACCAATACGCCAAAGGAGTTTTCAAGAATAAAGTATCGTTTGAAAAACCATACTACTATGTAAATGTGCCCTCGAAAAACAACCCCGAATACGCACCAGAGGGCAAGGACAGCCTGTTTATTTTATGCCCGTCGCCCGATTTGCGTTTTAAGCCCGATTACAGCGACCGCGAAACCATTGCACAAAATATCATCGATGATTTATCGGAACGCACGGGGTACAACATCAATTCAATGATTGAAAGCAAGACTGTGCTTTCGCCCGAACATTGGCAAAATATGTTTAACTTGTACAAGGGCAGCGGCCTTGGCCTGGCTCACGATTTGAACCAGATTGCATGGTTCAGGCCATCGAACCACGATGAGAAGTATAAAAACACTTTTTATGTTGGAGCTTCAACCATACCCGGAACAGGTTTACCCATGGCTGTAATCAGCTCAAAATTAACCACTGAAAAGCTTTTAACTCATGATAGAACTCTTTCGAAAAAATAACCTGCAATGCAGTAAGAACACCACAAAACGGTACAGCACATCTTTTTCGTTGGGCGTACGTTTATTGGGCAAAGCATACCGCGACCATATTTACAGCATTTATGGGTTTGTGCGCTATGCCGACGAAATTGTAGATACTTTTTTCGATTATCAGCAGGATGAGTTGTTGAAAGAATTTCGCGAGGAAACCTATAAAGCAATTGACCGGGGCATTAGCCTTAACCCTATAATCGACAGCTTTCAGCGCACCGTAAGCCAATGCGGTATTGAGACGGAGCTTATCGATGCTTTTCTCGACAGTATGGAAATGGACCTCAGGCATGAAATATACGACACCAAACTTCTTGAGAAGTATATTTATGGCTCAGCCGAAGTTGTAGGCTTGATGTGTTTGCGTGTTTTTTATAGCAACGAACCCGAAAAATACGAAGAATTGGTTTACCCGGCTCGCAAACTGGGCGAGGCTTTTCAAAAAGTAAATTTCCTGCGCGATGCACAGGACGATTTCGAAAACAAGGGACGTGTTTACTTTAAAAATATTGACTTCAGGAACTTTACCCCTGAAGCCAAGGTGCAAATAGAAAACGATATCCAGTTTGATTTTGACGAAGCTTTCAAAGGTATTGTTAAGTTGAAAACACAAGCCCGCCTTGGGGTTTACCTGGCTTACCGGTATTACCTTAATTTATTTGAACGGATTAAAAATGCACCACCTGAAGAAATCCTAAAAAAACGTTTCAGTGTGCCCAACCACAAAAAAGGTGTGCTTATGTTTAAGGCTTCGGTTAGAAATGTGATGGGGATTTTTTAGATTCGGTTATCTGCTCAATCGTACTCTTTTAAAATGGAATAATAAGCGAATGATAAATAGAACATTGAGCAGAATAAAGGTGAATTCGCTTTCCTGTGGCCAAAAATTAACTACGATGCAAATAAAAATCTGGTAGGAAAGAGCTATCGTAATCCATTTTTGGGTATTAATCTTTTTCGAAAAAAGAGTTAGCAAAAAAACAATTTGAGCCGGCATAAGCCATAATGAATTCAGGTTGTAGTTGGTGGCCGAATGGTCGGTTCCCAGCCACATAAATAAAAAAAAGAGTCCGGCAAAAATTGAAATCGAATTTAGAATGATATCGACTAAACGGAAATGCGTGTTTCGCTTAATTTCGAAATAGCTAATTAGTATCACAATGAGAACGAATAAGGTAAAAATAACGGTAGGGTCGAGTAATGCATTATAGCTAAAAGTGAGTTTGTTATCGAGGTATTTTCTTTCGCTCGAAACCAGTTTCCTTTCGCCCTCCGGAGTCAAAATCCGGGCTTTGCCAAATTGCGCTTTCATGTGTTCGGGCAAGTACATGTAGTTGTAGGGTGGGGCTTTTTTATCTGCCGCCAAACCTAAAATCAGGTTTATGCCCATGCGTGTCCATGGAGTATGAGTAAGGTACGGAAATAGCAGGTCGCGATACGATGCGTTCGCGTCTGGAGTGTTAAAATCGATTTCACCTTCGACCGATGCAGCAACCACGTCGCGTATTCGTGTAGCACAATTATCCATGAAGAAATCGTACTTGTAGTATTTATTTTCAGGCCTGGCGTTTTCTTCCAGTAAGGCAAAAAGCGTTTCAATTTCGGTGTGGTTCAGATTCAATTTTTGCCCATATACTTCGATGCCACGATGCTGGTATTCGCTCAAAAAGCGCCGAACGTTAGTAACCGAAAGCATGTAGTCGAGTTTTCCACGTACAAACCTGGTGTAAAAATGGGGTGTATTGAAATCGAATGTACCAAAATTGTACAGTCGGTCGATGTTTTTTGCCGGGTCGTTAATCCACAAGGCGCTATGGCCAAAACCTGCGTATAGTTCCTGTCCCGGACCACAGGTAAAAAGCATAGCTTGAGCGTTGTTGCTCAGTTTTGGAGCAGCTTTTCCTGAATGAATAGAGAATAGCAATAGCAACAGAATGCAAAAATATTTTATTACTCGCATGAACTTCAAATTTACGGATGGGCGAATATAATAAAAAGCGCTTAAACAAATTGTTAATAAAAGCATTGTTGAGCCAAAGCAAAACAGAATGCAGTTCGGTTCTTCATGAATTTTTAATAATTTTAGCACCGCTTGTATAAAAAGATTTGACAAGCTGGCAGAAGTGGAATAAGAGCGTAAATTTTTATAACTTTGACGCGCTAATAAACAGACAAATAGCATACAGAAATACAATTCATAAGTTTAATAACTCTAAAAGAAATAACAATGCACATTTACAAAGTTGTTGGTAGAGAAATTATCGATTCACGTGGTAATCCTACCGTTGAGGTTGAAGTAACGCTTGAAAGTGGTATCAAAGGTTTGGCTGCTGTTCCATCGGGAGCATCAACCGGCGAGAACGAAGCACTTGAACTGCGCGATGGTGATAAAAAACGTTACCTTGGCAAAGGATGCTTAAAGGCAGTTGCTAACGTGAATGAGAAAATCGGGCCGGCTATCGAAGGTATGAGTGCACTCGACCAGGTAGGCATTGATAAAAAAATGCTTGCGCTTGATGGTACAAAAACCAAAAGCAACCTTGGAGCAAACGCCATTTTGGGTGTTTCGCTTGCTGTTGCTAAAGCTGCGGCTAATTATTTCGATATGCCTTTGTATCGTTATATTGGTGGAACGAATGCCAAAACATTACCTGTTCCGATGATGAACATTATCAATGGAGGTTCACACTCCGATGCTCCTATTGCTTTCCAGGAGTTTATGATTCGTCCGGTTGGAGCTCCATCGTTCCGCGAAGGTTTGCGCATGGGAGCCGAGGTTTTCCATAGCCTTAAAAAAGTATTGCACGACCGTGGTTTAAGTACTGCTGTTGGCGACGAAGGTGGTTTTGCTCCTGCTTTAAATGGTACCGAAGATGCTCTCGATAGCATTATCAAAGCTATTGAAGCAGCCGGGTACAAGCCTGGTAGCGACGTAACAATTGCTCTCGACTGTGCGGCTTCTGAATTTTTCAGCAATGGTATTTACGACTATACAAAATTCGAAGGCGAAAAAGGTGCAAAACGTAGCTCCGACGAACAAGCTGCTTATCTTGCCGAGCTGATTAGCAAATATCCTATCGATTCGATAGAAGATGGTTGCGACGAAGGCGACTGGGATGGATGGGTGAAGCTTAACAACGCGATTGGCGATAAGTGCCAGTTGGTGGGCGACGACCTTTTTGTAACCAACGTTGAATACCTGAAAAAGGGAATTGAACTGGGTGCTGCAAACTCTATTCTTATTAAAGTAAACCAAATTGGTACGCTTACCGAAACGCTTGATGCCATTGAAATGGCACACCGTGCAGGTTATACTTCGGTTACTTCGCACCGTTCGGGCGAAACCGAAGACGCTACAATTGCCGATATTGCTGTTGCAACCAACAGTGGTCAAATTAAAACCGGTTCGATGAGCCGCTCAGACCGTATGGCAAAATACAACCAGCTTCTTCGTATCGAAGAAGAGCTTGGCGACAAAGCAATTTATGGATACAAAAAAGTTTACAAAAAATAAGTAAGCTGATTTTTATAAAACAAAAAGGCCGTTCCATTTTTTGGTGCGGCCTTTTTTCCCTTTTTAAGTTTATATTGTAGTCATGTATTTCAAAATCCTTATCGTTTTTTTGTTGGCTATGCTTCTGCATATATGCACCAGAGCACAAACTGGTGCAGAAAATGTTGTATTTGAGCTTGATGAAATAACCGTTGTGCCGGAATACCGTTTCGCGAATGATGCTGAGCGGGAAGAATACAGTATTTTGAAAGACGATTTGTACAAGATATATCCGCTGTTGGTGTTGGTCGAGGCTGAATACGAGCGTATTAATGATGAGATGCAGCTGTACGATGGAAAACAGCGCAAAAAGTTTCTGAAATGGTATAAGAACTACGCCAAAGAGCATTACATGCATCATTTGTCGGGGCTAAATCCGAGGCAGGGGCGTTTGTTTATAAAAATGATTAGCCGGCAAATCGGAGAAAATCCATATGATTTAATAAAAGAATATCTGAACGGTTTTCATGCTGCTTTTTGGCAGCTTACTTCTCATATGTTTAAGGCCAATTTACGAACCGATTATCTTCCGGAGGAAAATCCAATGATTGAACATATAATGGTTGAACTCGAAGCCGGAAATCAAAATAATTTGTCAATTTATTCCTTAAATTGATTACTGTTTTGGCACTTTCTTACGCAGGTTTAAAACTTGTCCGTTTTGAGCTTCCTGTTCCTTATTCATTCGATTTAACCGGTAAAGACGGTTCATTTTCATTCCGTATTTTTGTGCAATATCGCGCATGCTTTCTCCTTGTTTAACCGTGTGCTGCTCGTTCCCTTTCGGTGCGTTGTAGCGTTTGCGTTGCAGGTATATCAGTTCGTCTTTTTGAGGTTGAACGGCGTTTTTGGGTAAATCGTT
Organism: Prolixibacteraceae bacterium; assembly: GCA_016930365.1. GTDB lineage: Bacteria > Bacteroidota > Bacteroidia > Bacteroidales > Prolixibacteraceae > Roseimarinus. Next base: position 8,297 of record JAFGGY010000209.1, read on the forward strand.
GTAGTGTATCACTTCCCATGTCTTCATATTCATTTCGCGGGCAATACTTTCGTAGGTGTCGCCGGGTAAGGCACGTATGGCTTCGAGACCGTTTATGGTTAATATTTCACGGTCTCTGAACGGATTAATTTTGATATTTTCGAACGTCTCACTCACTTTTTCGCGGGCTTGTTCAAGCGTGTTTTTTTCTGTTTTTATGGGGGCAACATGTTGAGCCAGTTCGCCCGGTTGCACTTTATCGAGCAGGTACAGTTTTTCGTCTTCAATAATTTTAATTAAGCGTTGAGGATACTTTGGGTCGGTAGCATAACCTGCCTTTTTTAAGCCTTGTGCCCAGCCGTTGTAATCTTCGTGTCCGAGTTTGAATAAGAAACTGTAGCGGCTGTTTTGCATTAAAAAGTCGGTATGGTCGATGTACGATTCTTCTACGGAGCGGTATTTTCTGAAGCATTCGTTTAAGGCATCGTCGTGGTGGTACACACGGGCTCCGCTCCAGTCGTCGCGGCATTTTATTCCAAAATGATTATTTGAACGTTTGGCCAGTTTGCTGTTTCCGTTGTCCGATTCGAGGCAGCCCTGTGCCATGGTAATGCTGGCCGGTATTCCACTGCGGTGCATTTCCTGTATCGCAATAGCTTTGTACAGGTCGATGTATTCGCTACGCGAAAGGCGTGTTTGTGAATTTGCAAACAGGGTTACCAGCAAAAGTGCAGTAACAGAGATGAATAGTATTTGTTTCATTTGCTCTGGTTTTGTTGAATGACCGCTTTTCAGCATGTATCTTGATAAATATTACCTGAATGTACTTTACTGCGGTGCTCAAAAATAGGAATACTGTGTTATTTAGCAAAATTAACGGACGAATGTCCGGTTTTATTTTCTTAAAAGAACGGATAGTGGAATTAAACATAATCCACATATACTTTTTTGAAAAATTTATGCTGAAGAAGCTTAACGATACGTTTGATAACGGTTTTTCGAATTTCAATTTCAACCGGTTGGTCGGGGTCGTGATGCGCCCAGTTTATGCGAGTGCCAACCAGTAGATGAATGATATCGTTGTCGAGCAGTCTTTTGACAATTTCCTCGGCTGGTGAGTCGTACAAGCGTGTTTGTCCGGTGTGGTTTTCAAGTATTTCTTCCACTTTTCCAATAGTTAGAATGCCTTCAGTTACCAGGTCGAATCCTTTTAATTGTGAAATGGGGGGCAGGGTAGGGTCGGAGCGATGTTGAACCGTTTCGATTTTGAGCCCCAGTTCGCGGGCAATGATTTCGGCTGTAGTTCCACCACAAATCATTTTTTGACCTTTGAAGTCGGCTATCCGGTTGATAAAACGTTTGTCTTTCACTTTGTAAAACGGGGGGCCGGTAATGAGCATCGTTTCGCGAGGTTGTCTGAAATAAATAACGCCGCAACTGGTGTCGTCTTTTATGGAATACAAATCGTTGGTGAGCGCACGATTCACAATTTTGCGTGCCAGTTTGGTTGCCGAAATACGTGGCTGATTTTCAATTTGAGTGGCAATGAACTTGTAGGTGTTTTCGTTGCCCCATCCCATTTGGTATTTTGGGGTGTTTAAGCCCGATTGTGTTATGCCATCGGTAAAAAAAACGATTCGGTCTTCTTTCATGGCGAAAAATTCCTGGCAACGCAGAATTTTGTGGTTGTTGTTTTCGCCTCCAACTTCGAGTTCGTAAATTTTTTCGGGTCTAAAACGTTGTTTCCCGCGCATTATAACCACTGGTGGATTGTCGTAGTTGATAATTTTCACCAGCCCGTCTTTTTCAATTTCGATAACCGTAAATGTTGCATAGCTTGGTTTGTTGCCCGGTGCCGGCAGTACATCCATGATAATTTGGGCGGCAATTTCGGGTTTGGTATGAAAGCTGGAGTAATTAAGCGCCATGGTGGCCGTTAGGGTAGCCAAAACACTGGCTTTAATCCCATGTCCTATGCCGTCGGACAAAACCATAATAATGCGTTCTTCCTCGGGAAAACGTTTCGAGAAAAAAACATCACCGCATACTTCTTCGCCCTTCGGTTTCAATTGCTGAACTTCAATTTCGGTGTGGTAGGTTTGATTGCTCATGGTTATTCGTTTTCGTCAACATCGTATTTTTGCGATTCGATGATTGAATTAAGCAACTCTTCGGTTTGGGCAGCATTTTCGCCCAGTAAGAAAGCAATTTCCTGCACGGTTTTCATGTTTTTACGGTTTACCTGTCGGGCGCGTTCAATAATTTCGGCACGTTCGAGCATCGGAGCCGAGAGGTCGCGGATAATGGCTCCCGCAATTTTATGGCGTAATATGGTTATAACGTTGATTGATAGTAGCTTATTTTGAAATTTGAAGTCTCGTTCAATACGGTTTTCGCCTGTTTCGATTATTGAACGAACCAAATCGAGAATGAATTCGGGTACCAGCATATCGAGTTCGGCGCCGGTAAGTCCGGGAATGGTTTCGAAAAGCTCTTCGTTTTCTTCGCCAAACATGCGTGCAAAGCCTATGTTGCTGTCGATTATTTTAAGGTTCTCATCAACGATTACAATCCCTGCCCTTATTTTTTGCAGCATGGTTGACGAAATCATGTTTTCCTCTTCCGATTTTTCAAGTTTTTTCTGAATTTTACGACGTTCCGAGATATCAATAATGGAGCTGATTATGCCGGTTATTTCGTAACCGTTTTTGCGAATAGCCGTTTTGTTGATAATTACATCGCGCATGCTTTTGTCGGCATATTGCAAGCGTGTTTCGTAAAACTGGTCGTTGCCGTTGTTTAGTGTGTCGCTGTCTTTAAATAGTAAGGCATCGGCTTGTTCCTGGCTCACCAGATCGATAATTTTTTGACCAGAAATTTTGTCTCTTTTTTCACCAATTATGTTGGTAAAAGCTTCGTTGCAGGTTTTGATAATGCCGTCGGCACTTTTGCAATAAATGGGAATGGGAACTCCATTGAAAATCTTTTCGTATAATTCAGCTTTCAATTGCCAGTTGATGCTTTCAGTGTCTTTCATAGCTATGAGTTTATAAGTTTACTCGAAACGAACTTATAAAAAATACTGCAATAAAATTGTAAGTAGAATAAAAAATGATTGGCGTATTTCTGGGTATCAGGTCTGTTGCTGAATGGAGGAGGTTTTTTTTTGGTTTTTTTAAAGCAACTGTTTGCAGAAATAAAAAGAAGGTATATATTTGCAACGCCTTTGAAAAAGGGCACGTTCAATAAAAAATAATGGAGTAAAATAAAGATTGGTGCGGTAGTTCAGTTGGTTAGAATATCGGCCTGTCACGCCGAGGGTCGCGGGTTCGAGTCCCGTCCGCACCGCAA
>JAFGGY010000210.1 GCA_016930365.1 Prolixibacteraceae bacterium
AAAATAATAAACTTTCCTAAAAAAAAACTTGCATAGTTGTATTTTTTGAATAAGTTTGCATCGTATTTGTATATTTATTCATTTTTAATGAAGGCACGTTTAGAGAGACAAGTTGCAATACGCAGGATAGTTACTGAAAACAAAGTAACAGGGCAAGAACAGTTGCTAATGTTATTAAAACATGAAGGATTTGAGATGACGCAGGCAACTTTGTCACGAGATTTGAAAGCACTGAAGATTTCGAAAATTCCCGACACGCAGGGAAGCTATATATATGTATTGCCCGGAGGCAACGGAAAAGTCGAACAAACAAGCCGTCCCGGTGCAAATTATCTGGCCGACGGGTTTGTTTCCATCGATTTTTCGGCAAACATAGCCGTAATAAAAACAAAACCGGCTTTTGCCAGCAGCATTGCAGCACTCATCGACTCGGCAAATTCGTTCCAGTTTTTGGGTACCATTGCCGGCGACGATACCATATTTGTAGTACTGCGCGAAGGAGTTGAACGTTCGGATGTATTTTCATTTCTCGAAAACCTAATGCCAAATTTAAAAGGGCGATTGATTTAGTTTTTTAAAAAGAATGGAGAACAAGGATAACATTAGAGTGGTTGTGGCCGGAGAAGAGCACAAAAAGTACGTTACCGAAATTAACGATACGATACAACGTGCTTCGGAAGAGCGGGGAACAGGTATAGCCAGACGAACCGACGAATACATCCTTACAAAAATGGAAGAGGGCAAAGCAGTTATTGCCATCGACGGAGATAAATTTGCAGGTTTTTGCTATATCGAATCGTGGAGCCACAACAAGTTTGTTGCAAATTCGGGGTTGATTGTTGCCCCCCAGTATCGTGGCGTTGGTTTGGCAAAACGCATCAAGCAAAAAGCCTTTGAGTTATCGCGAAAGAAATTTCCCGATGCCAAAATATTTGGGCTTACAACCGGTTTGGCTGTAATGAAAATCAACTCGGAACTGGGTTATAAACCGGTTACCTTTTCGGAGCTAACCGACGATGAAGCCTTCTGGAAAGGATGCCAGAGCTGTGTTAATTACGATATTTTGATGCGAACCAAACGCACCAAATGCCTTTGCACCGCGATGCTATTCGACCCGCAATGGGAACAAAAGAAAAACGAGAAAACCCAACAGGAAGGCAAACTTATATCGTTTAAAAAATGGCTGAAAAACAAACACGCCTCCGGTTATATTGAACCTTTTTCGGCAAAACTAAAAAGAGTGATGAATATAGTTACACCGAACGATTTTTTAAAACACAAACAAGAAAATGCACTTGGTTCGATGTAATACAAAAATAAGATGAAAACATAGAATAAAAATATAAAATGGTGCCGCTGTTTCTTTTTTACCTCAACAGGTAAACGCAATTTCATAAATCTCACGCATATTGTTTTACGAAAAGTCGTGTAATTGGTTAAATCAGTAGTAAAGCAATATTTTTTAGTATTTTGGGTTAGTAAAGTTTATGAAGCGGCATCATTTTTTTCTTCTTAATTTCCTACAAATCAATGTTTAATAATCGTATCATGGAAAACAAAAAAGTTGTTTTAGCCTTCAGCGGCGGTTTAGACACGTCGTTTTGTGCAATGTACCTTGCAAAAGAAAAAAACCTCGAAGTATATACCGCTATTGCCAATACCGGTGGTTTTTCGGATGAAGAACTAGCCGATATTGAACAAAAAGCCTATAAACTGGGCGCAAAAAAACACGTAACACTCGATGTTACCGACGAATACTACGACAAATGCATCCGCTACATGGTTTTTGGCAACGTACTGCGAAACAACACCTACCCTATTTCGGTTAGCTCCGAACGTATTTTCCAGGCCATAGCCATTATTCAATATGCCAAAGAAATTGATGCAAACTACGTAGCACACGGAAGCACCGGCGCCGGCAACGACCAGGTTCGATTCGACCTTACGTTTGAGGTACTGGCTCCCGAAATAAAAATATTAACGCCTACACGCGACCTGGAACTAAGCCGCGAATACGAAATTAACTACCTGAAAAAAGGCGGCTTTGAAGCCGATTTCACTAAAATGGAATACTCCATCAATGCCGGACTTTGGGGCACAAGCGTTGGCGGCAAAGAAACCCTGAAATCGGAACAAACTCTCCCGGAGGAAGCCTATCCGAGCCAGTTGGAAACAACCGAAGTTAAAGAACTGAAAATCGGATTCGAAAAAGGCGAAATTGTTTCAGTTGATGGTAAAAAATACGAAAATAAAATCGATGCTATTCGCGCTGTTGAAGCTATAGGTTCGAAATTTGCTATTGGTCGCGACATGCACATTGGCGACACCATTATTGGCATTAAGGGACGTGTAGGTTTCGAAGCAGCAGCGCCAATGCTTATCATTAAAGCGCACCAAATGCTCGAAAAACACACGCTTACCAAATGGCAGCAATACTGGAAAGAACAACTGGGCAATTGGTACGGAATGTTTTTACACGAATCGCTTTACCTCGAACCGGTAATGCGCGACATCGAAAAGTTTTTGGAAAACACACAGCAAAAAGTAAGCGGCATTGTTATGGTTAAATTGCGCCCTTACAGTTTCCAGCTGGTAGGCGTCGAAAGCCCAAACGATTTAATGAAAGCCGAATTTGGCGAGTACGGCGAAGTAAACAAAGCCTGGACATCGGACGACGTAAAAGGCTTTACCAAAATATTGGGCACATCGCTAAAAATTTACAATTCGGTGAATAAAGACTTTTAAATGGCTTTTGGCTATTTGCTATTGGCTAATGGCTATTGGCTTCTGGCTATTGGCTAATGGCTATTGGCTTTTGGCTTTTGGCTTTTGGCTTTTGGCTTTTGGCTGATAGCTAAAAGCCAACGGCTTACAGCCGACAGCTGATGGCTTACGGCAAGAAACTTAACAATTAATGATTACAAAATGATTAAAGTAGGAATTATTGGAGGTGCCGGTTATACGGCCGGAGAACTATTACGAATATTACTGAACCATCCGGATGCTGACGTTGCATTTATACACAGCACCAGCAATGCCGGCAACCCTATAAGCAAAGTACACAAAGATTTACTGGGTGATACCGACTTAGTATTTAGCAGCGAAATGAAATTCGACGGTCTCGATGTTATCTTTTTATGCATGGGGCATGGCAAATCGGTTGAGTTTATGGAACAAAACGAGCTTCCGGAAATGCTAAAAGTAATTGACCTTAGCCACGACTACCGTCTAAAAAGAGCAGGCAACGACTTTGTTTATGGCTTACCCGAAATGAATTTCGATGCCATCGAAAAAGCAAAGTATATTGCAAATCCCGGATGTTTTGCCACAGGAATACAACTGGCACTTTTGCCCCTGGCTGCGCAAAATGCCATACACGACGAAATTCATGTAAATGCAACAACCGGCTCAACCGGTGCAGGGCAAAACCCAACACGAACCTCGCATTTTAGCTGGAGAAACAACAACCTTTCGGCCTATAAAATTTTCGAGCATCAGCATTTGGGCGAAATCAACCAGAGTCTGAAGCAATTGCAAACCTCGTACGAACCGGCTTTAAACTTTATACCTATGCGTGGCAACCATACACGAGGTATCTATGTAACGGCGTACACCCGTTACGAAGGAAGCATTGATGAAGCCAAAAAGTTTTACAACGATTTTTACCAAAACAGCCCGTTTGTACATATTACTGACGAAAATCCCGATTTAAAACAGGTCGTAAATACCAATAAATGTATATTGCACCTGATGAAACACGATAATAAACTACTGATTATCAGCATAACCGATAATTTAATAAAAGGAGCATCGGGGCAGGCCGTTCAAAACATGAACATCATGTTTGGCCTTGACCAAAAAACCGGCCTATATATGAAGCCATCGGCCTTTTAAAAGGCAAAAAAACAAACCGTTAAAAATAAAAATATGGACTTATTTAATGTTTACCCACTTTTCGATATAGAACCGGTTAAGGCCGAAGGTTCGTTTGTTATTGATAAAAACGGTCAGCGCTACCTCGATTTATATGGGGGGCATGCGGTGATATCCATTGGTCATTCTCATCCCCATTATGTAGCAACCATCTCGTCGCAGCTCGAGCGCATAGGATTTTACTCCAACTCGGTGCAAAACCCGCTACAAAAAGAATTGGCCAAAAAACTGGGAAACATTTCAGAAATGGACGACTATTCGTTGTTTTTATGCAACAGCGGAGCCGAAGCCAACGAAAACGCCTTAAAACTAGCGTCGTTCAAAACCGGTAAATCAAAAGTTATCGCTTTTAAAAATGCCTTTCACGGTCGCACCTCGGGAGCTGTTTCGGTTACCGACAATCCCTCAATTATTGCCCCTATTAATCGCCGCGACGATGTTGTACTGCTCCCTTTCAACGAACTCGACCAGGTTGAAAATGAACTTCAAAAGGGCGACACCGCTGCTGTAATTGTTGAAGGCATACAGGGCATTGGTGGAATCAGGCTGCCCGAAACTTCTTTTCTGTGCGGCTTACGCGAGCTTTGTACTAAATTCAAAGCCATACTTATTCTCGACGAAATACAATCGGGGTACGGACGAAGCGGAAAATTCTTTGCCTTTCAGTATGCAGACATAAAACCCGACCTGGTAACTATGGCCAAGGGAATGGGCAACGGATTTCCGATTGGTGGCGTACTAATCAGCCCGGCATTTGAGGCCAGGTTTGGAATGCTCGGTACAACCTTTGGAGGCAATCATCTGGCTTGTGCAGCAGCCATTGCCGTGCTCGATGTAATCAAATCGCAGAAACTTGTTCAAAATGCATCTGAAGTTGGTACTTATTTAATAAACGAATTGCTTAAATTTGACAAAATTAAAGAAGTGCGTGGTTTAGGCTTAATGATTGGTATCGAGTTCGAACAGGAAATAGCACCCATCCGGCAAAAATTACTGTTCGATAAAAAAATATTCACCGGGGTATCGGGAAAACACATCATCAGGCTGTTGCCACCCTTAAATCTGAAAAAGGAAAACGCAAACCTGTTTTTACAAAAGTTTAAAGAAGTACTCGACGAAATATAAAAAAGCAGCTTATGAACAACAAGAAAATAGCCATCATTGGAGCCGGCAATCTGGGTTTCTCTATTGCAAAAGGCCTAATTGTATCGAATGCGATATCCAAAGACAAACTGGTGCTAACCGAAAGCAACCAGCAAAGGCTTGAAATACTTACTCAACAAGGCTACAATGCGATAAGCAACAATAAAAAAGCCGTAGCCGAGTGCGATTTGGTAATGCTTGTTGTTAAGCCCTGGCAAATCGACTCGCTGCTCGATGAAATAAAAGAAGAAATAAAAACCAATATGCCTGTTATCGTTTCTTGTGTTACGGGCATTTTATCGTCGCACATATACGACCGATTGAATTGCACCCCCACCCTGTTCAGGGTTATGCCCAACACCGGCATCGCCATTCGCGAGTCGATGTCGTGCATTTCGGAACACAATGCAAAGCCCGAAGAAAAAAGCTACATCAAAAAGTTATTTAGCCAACTTGGACAGGTTCTTTTTATACCCGAAGAACAAATGCCGGCAGCTACAGCCATGGCCGGATGTGGAATTGCATTTGCTTTGCGCTTTATCAGGGCTGCCATTCAAGCTGGTGTTGAAATAGGCTTTAGCGCCGACGATGCCAAAGTTATGGCAGCACAAATAACCAAAGGCGCCGCCGAATTAATCCTTCAAAATAATTCACACCCCGAAGCCGAAATCGATAAAGTAACCACACCAAAAGGTATTACCATTACCGGGTTAAACGAAATGGAACACGCAGGGTTCAGCTCATCAATCATCAAAGGTTTGCTGGCATCGTATAATAAAATCGAACAAAAGAAATAGCATTCATCCTGCCATTCTTTAGCCTAAATGTTTGTTATTTACGCTTAAAATAATGACATTTGTCAGTTTTTAAAGCGAATTTAAACTCATGCACAAAAAAATATACAAACGAATAGCCGTAAAAGTAGGGAGCAATGTATTGGCCAGCACCGACGGAACATTGGATATAGGTCGTATAAGCCACATTGTTGATGAAATAAGCAACCTGAAAAAACAATCGGGCGTCGAAATTATCCTGATTTCGTCGGGTGCCGTAGCAGCCGGGCGTTCGCTTTTGCCTTCGACAAACCGTATGGATACCGTTTCGGCTCGTCAGCTTTGGTCGGCAGTTGGCCAGGTAAAGCTCATCAATACCTATTCTCAACTATTCGCAAAAAACCAGCTTTTTTGTGCACAGGTTTTAACCACCAAAGAAAATTTCAGCGACCGACGGCATTACCTGAATATGAAAAACTGCATTAGCACTATGCTCGATAACAATGTAGTACCCATTGTGAATGAAAATGACACCATTTCGGTAACGGAGCTAATGTTTACCGACAACGACGAGCTTTCGGGACTCATTTCGTCGATGATGAATTGCCAGGCTTTAATCATCCTTTCGAATGTCGATGGCATTTACAACGGAAATCCCAACGATGAAAATACCAGCGTAATTGAAAACATTAACGCCTCAGACAGAAGTTACGAAAACTATATTTCAATGCAAAAATCGGGTTTTGGCCGTGGCGGCATGCATACCAAGTACAATGTAGCCCGCAAAATTGCACTCGAAGGAATTGACGTTTTTATTGCAAACGGAACCCGAAACAACATCATAAGCGGAATTATTCAGAATGAAAAAATTCCTTTTACCCGATTTCATCCCAACGGAAGAAAACTTAAAAGCAGCAAGAAATGGCTGGCTCATTCCGACAGCTTTGCCAAGGGCATCATTACGGTTAACCAGGGTGCCAAAGAAGCACTATTCGACATGAATGCCAACAGCCTGTTGCTTATTGGAGTAACCCATATCAAAGGTTTTTTTAAGAAAGGCGACATCATCCGGATTCAGGACGAAGAAGGAAACCAACTTGGACTGGGCAAATCGCAATACAACTCCGACGAGGCAAACGAGCTAATCGGGAAAAAAGCCCGAAGGCCTTTAATTTATTACGATTACATGTTTCTTTATGAGTAAAACAAAACATTATGGACTGTAAACCAATTTTTGAAAAAGTACTGAAAGCAAGTCGCAGCTTGAACTTGCTCGATGTTTCGACCATAAACAAAGTACTTAACGATGTGGCTGATGCTGCCATTGCCCATACTGGCACAATTCTGTCTGAAAACAAAAAAGATTTGCTGCGTATGGATAAAAACGACCCAAAATACGACAGACTTGAGTTAAGCGCCGAACGCATTGCCGGCATTGCATCCGACATAAAAAATGTAGCTAAGCTCCCCTATCCTGTTGGACGAATACTATCTGAAACAGTACGTCCTAACGGATTGAAAATTCAGAAAGTCAGCGTTCCGTTTGGGGTAATAGGCATCATTTATGAAGCACGCCCAAATGTTACATTCGATGTATTTTCACTATGCCTTAAATCGGGCAATGCCTGTGTACTAAAAGGCGGTAGCGACGCCATCGATTCGAACACAGCCATTGTTGAAGTGATACGCGAAATATTACGCAAACACCATATTGACGAAAACGTTCTTACCTTACTGCCTGCCGGACGCGAAGAAACAGCCCAGCTGTTGAATGCGCGCGGTTACGTTGACCTGATTATTCCACGGGGAAGTCAGAATTTAATCAACTTTGTTCGCGAAAACGCAAGTATTCCGGTAATTGAAACCGGTGCCGGTATTTGCCATACTTATTTTGATGAATTTGGCGATAAAGAAAAAGGTCGCGAAATAATATTCAATGCAAAAACACGCCGGGTAAGTGTTTGCAATGCTCTCGACTGCCTTATTATTGATGAAAAACGACTACCAGACCTGCCCTATCTAACCGAAAGATTAAGCGAAAAAAAGGTTCAACTATTTGCCGACCAAAAAGCATGGCGTGTTTTAAACGGGAAATACCCGTCCGAATTGCTCGAAGAAGCGAACAACGAATCGTTTGGAACTGAGTTCTTATCGTACAAAATGTCGGTTAAGACCGTTTCGTCGTTCGATGAGGCCATGGAACACATTTCCCAATACAGCTCAAAACACAGCGAAGCCATCGTTTCGGAAAATGAAAACAACATTCAACTTTTTCGGAAAATGGTTGATGCTTCATCGGTTTATTCCAACGCATCAACAGCCTACACCGACGGTGCACAGTTTGGCTTAGGTGCCGAAATTGGTATCTCAACACAAAAATTGCATGCCCGTGGTCCAATGGCACTCGAAGAGTTAACTTCGTACAAATATATTATCGAAGGTAGCGGTCAAGTAAGGCCTTGATGAAGATAAAAGACACAAAAAAGCCATCTGCGAATAAAACAGATGGCTTTTTTATTTTAAGCGATATGACTGGAAGCCATTCGTATAAACAACTTTGGCAAAAACAACTGTTGATATTCGTCGTTGGGCTTAATTTTATTTTTAAATAGGATGTATAATTCAAGAGTAGTAGCCATAAATAAGCTGGCTCCAAAAATGGCTGCGGTTAACTGCCAAACATTTAAATATTTCTGCAAGAATAAACTACCAGCCATGAAAATAATATTATTCACAAAAATCACAATAGTAGCCTGTAAATGCGTCATACCCAAAGCCAACAAGCGATGATGAATATGATTTTTATCGGGCTTAAAAGGTGATTTTTTAGCAACGAAAACTCTCAACATGAAAACCCGAAGTACATCGAACAAGGGATAAACCAAAAAACCAATCAATACAGCGGGAACCGCCTTTATAACATGCACCCCGGTATAAACGGCGTTAAATTCGTTGAATTTAACAGCCAAAACAAAAATAAGTGTACCAATCAATAACGAGCCGGTATCGCCCATAAATACTTTGTGCCTGTGTCCAAATACATTGTAAATAAAGAAAGCCAGACAAGCTCCGGCCAACGAGAATGATATCAGCGCATACTCAGGCAGTCCAATAATTACAAACCAGATTCCAAAGACGGTTGCTATTTGAATGGCGATTGACGATGCCAAACCATCAATACCGTCGATTAAGTTAAAACTGTTAATAATTACCACTCCAACAAAGAATGTTAAAAGAAGGGAAGGAATAAAACCAAGCTGATTAATGCCAAGAAAGCCGTATAAATGAGACAACTTAAGGTTTGAAAATAAAGCAATTACAGCAATAGAAACAGCCATAGCAGTCAACTTCGAACGGGGAGAAATCCCCACTAAGTCGTCTTTTAGCCCGGTAAAAAATATAATTAACAAACTGGCAAATATATACTTCAAATCAAAAAATGGAAAACCGTCGCCCCCGAGGGTTACGCCAAGGGTAAGACCAATAAAAATGGCAATGCCGCCCAAATTAGGCACTACCGTTGTATTTAATTTTCGTGAATTTGGCTCATCAAATAATTTTTTAGCCCTCGACACCCTTACGATTTGGGGAATGCTGTAAGCCGTAAAGGCAAAAGCAATTATTGCAACGAGGATAAAATAAAATAAATTTTCCATAAGAGGTAGTGGTTTGTATCGAATGCAAATCTACAACATTTCATTATTAATGTAAATAGCTTATTTATGAACTTATAATTAAATGTGTGAATGATAACATTTATTGTGTGAACGACATCAAAATTTATGTAAATAATCGGTTCAATAAAATTCACAACACAAAACTTAAAGGGAAACACGAAAACAAACCAAAAGTTCAACAGATATAATTTGCCACAAGTAACCAGCAAACAAAATAAATTAAAATTTAAGACAAATCATTCGGGCAAAATGCCTTGTAAATACTCTATCCAGGCCTGTGCGCCACGAAAGCGGGTTGAAAAAGTAGCAATTATTGATGCTTTTTGTAAAGCTTCTTCAAACTCGTAACCCTGCGAATAATAAAAGCACAATGCTCCATGAAGCACATCGCCGGCACCTAACGAATCAACTGCATCGGTTATTTCAACCGGAATTGTTCCCGTTGGAGTTATAATTGGTTCGCTGCCACGACTAATGGCCATGTGCGACACTCCGAAATTTCGGGTAGCTTCAAATATTTGTTTGTAGGTAGTGCAACCGGGAGGTATGAAATTCGCCGAACAAACAGCTACATCGACCAAGGGTAATATTTCGGGCATTTGAGGTTTCCAGCTTCCACCATCAAAAAGAACGGGCAAACCATTTTCGCGAGCCATTTTACATAAAGGCACTGCCAATTCGGGATAGAAACCATCGGTAAACACAAAATCGTAATCGGTCAAGTCCACAGAGGAGAGAGGTTTATCAATTTTCAAGTCAAGTGCATCGGGATGATGCGTTACAATGGTTCGCTTGCTGTTTGAAACATTGGTAATAACCGTTGCCATAATCGGATGATAAGGCAGAGCTTGCATGGCATCAATCAGTTTTACATTTTTAGCCTCAAATGCAATGGTTACAAAATCACTAAATTCGTTTTGACCAACGCAACTTAAAAAATCGGCATGCCCCGAAAGAGCAGCAAAAGCAATGGCAGCATTAGCCGCTGGTCCACCCGGCAAAACCAGTGGTGCTGCATCGGCTTTTAATTTGCTATCCTCGTGAGGATGTGCATCAACAAAATATTGAATATCGACTGTGGTTAGCCCTACAAACAAGCCATTTTTTTCGACCATACATTCAATCTAAAACCGAACCACGGTACGTTTAACCGAAGATTTTGTTAAATTATTGGCATTGGTAATTACAACACTCTTCACCCCATTACCCAAAGCCCTAAAGGCATTATCGAGTTTAGGAATCATTCCGGCTGCAATGGTTCCATCTTCTTTGTACTGGCGATAAAGTTGCATATCGAGTTCGTGAATTATCGATGAATCGTCGTCGGGATTGGAAAGAACGCCGTCTTTTTCGAAGCAATAGACGAGGTTAACATTAAAATGTTCGCTTAAGCCAATAGCCAATTCCGAAGCAATGGTATCGGCATTGGTGTTCAGCAGCATTCCTTTTCCATTGTGGGTAAGCGGAGCTATAACCGGCGTAACACCCTGGTCGAGCAACAAACGCAACTCGTCGGTATTAACATCCACCACATCGCCCACAAAGCCATAATCAATTTCTTTAACCGGGCGTTTTACCGAGCGGATAATATCCATATCGGCACCACAAAAGCCAACGGCATTGCACCCAAGCGATTGCAACCCGGCTACAATATTTTTATTTACGAGCCCGGCATAAACCATGGTAACCACATCGAGCATGGGTTTATCGGTTATGCGTCGTCCATCAACCATTTTTGTTTCGATGTTCAACTGTTTGGCAATGGCTGTAGCCGAACGCCCACCACCGTGAACCAATACTTTGTTTCCCGAAATTGAATTAAAATCGGCCAATAGCTGTTTCAACGATTGCTCTTCTTCGACAATTTTCCCACCAACTTTTACTAAGGTAAGTTTATCCATGGTTTTAATTTTTGCACAAAAATACACGAAAATAGAGTATCGGCAAGAAATATTTTTTGAGGAAGTGACTGAATGCCTAAAGCCGAATCAGAATCAAGCTACTTTCGTTTTTTAATATAAAAACCCAAACAACCACAATGGGATTATATTCATTGCACCAATTTCAATGTCATCTTTTACAATGAATCCATTTTTAGTGTCTTTAATTTGTTTCATTTGCTTATTCTTGCCCCCTACTTCAAATGTGTAAATATTATCAACTAAAAAATCTCCGGTTTCAGGAAGCGTAATATGGTGAAAGTTTCCGGTTTGATTCGCAAAAAATGTTTCACGAAGCGTTCCCTTTTCTGTATTATCTCCACCTATTGCAAACAGAATATTTGTATTTTTCAAATAGATTTTGTCGGGCTTAGATAGATAACTTATTTCTTTACTATTTTTATTTACCTGTTTGATTAACTGCGACTTCTCAAGAAGATTTAATGCCCGAATCAAAAATGGACGAGACAATCCAATTTTTTCACTTAAGCGGGAAATATTCGGGACATAAGGCACACTTGTCGAAATGGAATACAATAACATCTTCAACTTAACAACATTGCCATAATCAAGGTTTTCAATTGATTGGAGGTCGAGTTCAAGAATCAAATTAATGGTAGCTAAGAGCTTCTGATAATAGACATCCACCCCTTCGATAAAATATGGATACTGACCATGTTTAAGGTAATTATTAAACTCGTAAACAGGCTTTATGAATTTCAATAATTCCCTGGCAATTAATTTATGATTTTCAACTATTTCACTTAAAGAATATGAAGGAAGATTCATTCCACTTAACATGTTTATGTATTCGCGTAATGATAACTCAGGCAAAATATACGATACCACTCTTCGGCTCAAATCCGATTCTGCATTGTAAATATCCAATATCGATGAGGATGTAAAAACAACATTTACACCAGGAATATCGTCATAAATCAATTTAAGCTCTCGCGACCAATTCGGGTATTTATGTACCTCATCAAGAAACAAATACTCACCTTTGTTCAATGCAAATTTTTCAGCCAACTCATATAGTGATTTATCCTGAAAAAAGAGGTCATCCATAGCAACATAAAGTGCATTAACGCCGTCATCGGTCAGCCTTTTTGCATGTTGAAGCAACAATGTAGTTTTCCCGGTTCCTCTTGCCCCTTTTATTGCCACTATCCGATGTTTGCTATAATCTACATCAAATAAAAATCGCTTAAAGCTGAGGTTGACGTTATCAATTTTTGCTTGTGATTTAAGAAATATGCGCTCCATGGTTTGCAATTGATTATTTACAAATATAACCATTTTTTGTAATTACACATTAACAGTTTTGCACT
Source organism: Prolixibacteraceae bacterium (assembly GCA_016930365.1). GTDB lineage: Bacteria > Bacteroidota > Bacteroidia > Bacteroidales > Prolixibacteraceae > Roseimarinus. The sequence goes on from JAFGGY010000210.1 coordinate 12,798, forward strand.
TTTTTTGTTAATCGTCAAATACAAAATCACAAGCACACATCCTTTCTAAAAAAAAGCACAACAGATGTTACAGATTCTGTTATTCAAACAATTCCATCACCTCGTCGGCATTAACACTATCGAACGGACTTTTAGAGCGGATAAACTGCTCAGCCAGAGCCGCTTTTCGTTCCTGCAATTTCAGTATTTTTTCTTCGATAGATGATTCGGTGATGTAACGGTACACAAACACCTTTTTATCCTGCCCAATCCGGTGGGCACGGCTAATCGCCTGGTTTTCGGCTGCCGGATTCCACCATGGGTCGAGTATCATTATATAATCGGCCGCAGTGAGGTTCAGTCCAACTCCACCGGCTTTTAAGGAAATCAGGAAAAATCGTTTTTCGGTATCGTTTTGAAACTCGTCGATAGCCTTTTTACGGTCGCGCGTTTTTCCGGTTAACATACTGTAGCCCCATCCTCGCTGCTGAAACTCGGTTTCGAATAGTTGGAGATGCTTAACAAACGACGAAAAAATCAGCACCTTATGTTTTTCGGCAAACAAATCCTCAAGATGCTCAAAAACCAGTTCAAATTTACCCGATGATGCATTATCGTGAGCCATCAATTTAGGATGATTAGCCAACTGCCTCAAACGGGTAAGCCCCTGCAGTATTAATATTGCAGATTTTGAAAGCCCTTTTACTTTTATATCCTTTAGTATTGTAGAACGAATGCTGTTTTTTTCCTTCTCGTATATCGCCGCCTGCTCATCGCTCATTTCGCAATACTGCACCAGTTCAGTTTTAGAAGGCAGGTCTTTAGCTACTTCCTCCTTGGTTCGTCTAAGTAAAAACGGGTCGATTATCCGATACAACAGCTCCTGCTTATCTTCGTCGGAATTTTTCTCAATGGGCACTATAAATTCATCGCGAAAAACCTTCTGGCTTCCCAGCATTCCTTTGTTCAAGAAGTTGAATTGCGACCATAAATCCGATAAGCTGTTTTCGATGGGCGTACCGGTTAAAACCAGCTTCTTTTTCGAATTTAGCTTACAAACAGCCTGATAAGTTTTCGAATCGGAATTTTTGATATTCTGACTTTCATCTAAAATGATGTAATTAAATTTGGCATTGCCGAACATGTCGTAATCGTTTCGAATGGTACCATAAGTGGTTAAAAATACATCGTAGTAATCGACTAAGGTTTGCATGTTTCCTTCGCGACGGCGTTGCCCCCCAACATGCAAATATACCTTTAATGAAGGCGCAAACTTTTGAATTTCGTTTTGCCAGTTATGAACCAGCGAAGTAGGCAAAACAATAAGCGAGGCTGAAGCTTTCTTTTCGGCCTGTTCAAAAAGGCTGGCCATTCCGGTTTCGTCAATTACCGGACAAAAACTTCCAGCATTTTCTTTTTCAAATAGCAGCAACGATAAGGTTTGTATGGTTTTTCCAAGCCCCATATCGTCGGCCAGGCATCCTCCAAATTCAAGCTCCGACAAATAGCGCATCCATGAGTAGCCTTCGAGCTGATAATCGCGCAACGTTGCATTTAATGATTGTGGTGCAGAGTAAACCGAAAACGATTTCTGACTGATTTTTTCAAACACACCGCTTAGCTTGTTTTTTAAATTACGAACAGCCTGCTTACTTAAAGCACGATAATGATGGCGGGCAAGTTTCAATTGCTCACCGTCGCCGCGTGCAAACAACATTAACGCACTGTATTCGTTAAACCATTCGGTCGGCAACAGGGCAACATTGCCATTGGGCAAAACAAATTCGCGCCTACGCTCAACAATATTCTTTTTAAACCGAATAAAAGGAATTTCAAATTCGCCAATACGTACAACAGCATAAACATCGAACCAATCGTTGTTTATTTTACTTTCGATATGCAGTGAAATTTCGCCAATAAAATAATTCTGCGAAAGATTTTGACGAACTTCTATCCCCTTTTCGTTAAGCGCCTCACCATATTGGTTTATCCAACTTATAATGAAATAATTATCATTTGGTTCGTTGGGTAAATTTTCGACATTAAAACGTAAAACATCGCCCGTAAGGTCGAATCCATACTCCGATAGAAAGAAGATTACTGAACGTTCCCATTTATAATCACGATGATGTTTGTAGAATTTAAAAATCCCGTTTTCCTTAACCAGTTCAACCTTAACATCCTCGGTTCGTCCGGCTTTAAACTGTTTATCGCCATACTGAAAAATCAGAATCAGCATAGGTTCGAGATTTAAATCTTGTTCAATCGAGATAATAGCCTTTTTTTTAGAATCGACCTTTTCAATTTCGAAAGCATTACTGCACACATCGTTAGCGCTCACAATTCCATGCACGAATGTTTTTAGATATTTCTCTTTAATGGTTGCCGGCACCGAAATGCACTCCTTTTTCAGAAACGGAGAAAGTCGCTTCGAGGTCAGCGATTCGAACCAGTACAAACGGTTGGCCATCACCATACGACAGGGCGAGTTGGCGATAATAATGGGATTGCGGTTTAAAATTCGAACCGCTTGGCCGTTTTGTTTAATTTCAAGCCGATAGTTAAACCCTTCGCCTTCGGTTATAAAATGGAAAACAGCCTCGGCAGGTTCCGGCTCAATTAGAATTCGGTCTTCGTCGTATATATTGTTGTATTTTACAGGTTTAAAATACAGGCCAACCTTGTACTTCCGGATAATATCGACACAAGCAACAAGCTGTTTGTCGATAAAAGGAAAAACAAAATCGTTAAAATACGAGGTATCCACATTGTTGAAGAAAGTTGTAATGCTTTTCTCTCTCGAAAAACGTCGTGCCAGGTTTTCATCGCTATACTTCTCCGTTAATTTCACCAATTCCTTTTCGGCTGCTGAAAAACTTTCGGGATTATCCTCAACATCCCTCATCGAAACAAAGGAATCGAGCGTATAAAATGCGCCATGCTGATTTTTTCGCATAAAGCATGGCTGCAACAAATACCCCAACACACGGTGTTCGGTTAAAGCAACAATGAAAGAATGTGGTTTATCGAACTCGTCCACAACTAAAAAATGATATTTATTATTTCAACTAAAAATGAAAACAGAAAAACGAAATCAGCCTGCACAATCGACACATACTTTCGATTCGGGCATTAACATAACTCGCTCTTTTTGAATCATTTTTCCACATTTTATACACTTTCCAAAATCAGGATTATTTATATCCCTCAACGCCGATTCGATGCTTTTCAAGTGAACAATTTTTTTACGCAATGCCGCTTCGTTTACACTACGATTGTTAATGGCATCCATACGACTGACACGACCAACAGCCGAATCAAGTCCCTCGGGAATAACCATTTCCTTTAATTCGGCTATTTGCTTCTCAAGCCTCGATTGTTTGTTTTTCAACAATTCCTCTACTTGTTTATTATAATTCAAATCCATCGCTAATTTTATATATTCAAGCCGATTCAACTATTCACTTTTCACAGCTCGTTTCGAACAGAAAAACTTCAAATATATAAAAGGATTCTAAACCGTGTTACGTGAAACCCTTAAAAGGAACAAAAAAGTAACATTTGACACATAAAAATAGACAAGTCACAAAAGTTGAATTATTTTTGCACATTCAAACCGTTATATCTACAAATTCAAACTTCATGAATCGTATAGTTGACAAAGAATTTTTATCTGAAAATGTTGTTAAAATAGTAGTGGAAGCCCCGTTAATTGCTAAATCGCGCAAACCGGGCAATTTCATTATTCTTCGTATATCCGATAAAGGCGAACGAATTCCGCTTACCATTGCTGCTGCCGACGAGGAAAAAGGCACTATTACTCTCATTGCTCAAAAAGTGGGAGTTAGCACCGAAAAACTGGCTAAAATGGAAGTAGGCGATTCGTTGCACGACCTGGTTGGCCCACTTGGTAAAGCTACCGAAATCAGTAAAATCGGAACTATTTTAGCTTGTGGCGGAGGAGTTGGTATTGCCCCGCTGCTGCCTATTGTCGAAGGGTTTAAAAAAGCAGGCAACCGTGTAATTTCGGTGCTGGCAGCCCGAAGTAAAGATTTGATTATACTCGAAGACGAAATGCGCAAGTGGAGCGACGAGGTAATTATTATGACCGACGATGGCTCGCACGGAACCAAAGGATTGGTTACCGAAGGTGCCGAAATGGTCATCAAGCGCGAAAAAGTTGACGAATGCATTGCTATTGGCCCTGCAATTATGATGAAATTCACTTCGCTTTTGACCAAAAAATACGATATACCCACACAAGCCAGCCTTAACTCAATAATGGTTGACGGTACCGGAATGTGTGGAGCCTGCCGTGTTACCGTTGGTGGAAAAACAAAATTCACCTGCGTTGACGGTCCCGAATTCGACGCGCATCAAATTGATTTTGACGAAATGATGATGCGTCTTGGCGGATACCGCGAAGAAGAAAAAAAGGATTATGAACGCTTTATGAGCCAAGTATAAAAGCATTGTAAAAATCCAATCATTATTCATAATTAAGCGACAAAAAATTCAACAATGACCATACTATCAGAATATTTAAAAGAACGACGCAACGAAGAGTGGCGGGCAGAACTCCGCAAAAAGCTCAAAGGGAAAGAACGCACAAGCATTCCTCGCGTAAAAATGCCCGAGGTTGAACCACAAGAGCGAACCAAACACCAAAACGTAGAAGTAAACCTGGGACTTACCGAAGAACAAGCCCTGGTTGAAGCATCGAGATGCATGGATTGTGCTACTCCAACTTGTATTGACGGATGCCCGGTGCAAATTAACATTCCTGAATTTGTAAAAAATATTGAGCGAAAAGAATATGGACTTGCCGCTCAAACCCTTAAAAAAACCAGTGCCCTTCCTGCTGTTTGCGGACGTGTTTGTCCGCAGGAAAAGCAGTGCGAAGAACAATGTTTTTATACCACAAAACTGGGTAAAGACCCCATTGCTATTGGTTATCTTGAGCGCTTTGCTGCCGACTGGGAACGCGAAAGCGGCGAAATGTCGGTACCCGAATGCGCCCCGGCAAATGGGAAAAAAATTGCAGCCATTGGCTCGGGGCCTGCATCTCTTTCGTTTGCCGGCGATATGGCAAAATTGGGTTACGATGTTACCGTTTTTGAAGCCCTGCACGAAATTGGCGGCGTGCTGAAATACGGAATACCCGAGTTCAGGCTGCCCAACAGCGTTGTAGATGTTGAGCTTGAAAACTTGCGCAAAATGGGGGTTAAGTTTGTAAATAACTTCATTGTTGGCCGTACTGCTAGTTTCGACGACCTGAAAGAAGAAGGCTTCGAAGGCTTTTTTGTAGCCAGCGGTGCCGGGTTGCCCCGTTTTATGAACATTCCGGGCGAAAACTACAACGGAATCATGTCGAGCAACGAGTACCTCACCCGCGTAAACCTGATGGGCGCTGCAAGCGACGACAACGACACGCCCGTACTGCGCGGAAAAACCGTGGCGGTAATTGGTGGCGGAAATACCGCTATGGACTCGGTACGCACATCGAAACGACTGGGTGCCGAACGCTCAATAATTGTTTACCGCCGCTCACGTGCCGAAATGCCCGCCCGTGTTGAAGAGGTAAACCACGCCGAAGAAGAAGGCATTGAATTCATGAACCTGGCCAACCCTGTTGAGTATTTTGCCGACGAAAAAGGCCGCGTAAATAAAATGCGTGTACAGCACATGGAACTTGGCGAACCCGATGCCTCAGGACGCCGCCGTCCGGTGCCAGTCGAAGGCTCGGAAGAAGATATCGATGTTGACCTGGTAATTGTAGCTGTTGGGGTATCGCCCAATCCGCTTATCCCATCGTGTTTGCCCGAGCTAAAAGTAAGCAAATGGGGCACTATTGAAGTTGGCGACAATATGCAATCGTCAATCCCCGTGCTGTTTGCCGGTGGCGACATTGTACGTGGTGGCGCAACTGTAATTCTCGCCATGGGCGATGGCCGTAAAGCTGCTGCTTCGATGCATGAATATCTTTCAGGTGAGCAAAAGAATGACTAAATTTGAGGAAAGTTGTTCAATCAAAGAAACTGAATGATTTTAAAAGAATCAATGACAAACAGAAAATCAAATATTAATGTAGATAAAATTGTAAAACACTGGATTGAAACATCTGATGATGATTTCAAAACTTCTTTATCTTTATTTGAATCAAAATCATACAGCTGGTCACTTTTTGTAGGTCATATTTCAACTGAAAAAATTCTAAAAGCATTATATGTTAAAAAATTCAGCAAACATGCCCCTTTTATTCATAACAAAGGAATGGATTGAAAGGATTAAAATAATTCGGTCATGGATAAAAGAAAAGCTATAGATATTACAACGCAGTACGCAAAAGCTGTTAAAGCCAAATACAACGATTCAAAAATCATCTTATTTGGCTCATATGCAAAAAATAATTTCAATGATGATAGCGACATTGATATTGCTGTTATTTTAAAAGACTATAACAATCTAACTGACATCCAGATTGAATTAATGCGCATAAGACGTAAAATTGACAGCCGTATTGAGCCACATCCATTCAAGGAAAAAGATTTCCATCAAACAAATCCCATCGTTAATGAAATAATTAAATATGGCTATAGAATATAATTTAAAATAAAGTTTTAGCTAAAACTATTTATGTATAGAATTTCACATTAAAACCCAAAAACACAACATAATGGCAAATTTAAGCACACGATTTTTTGGATTAGAATTAAAGTCACCGGTTATTATTGGAAGTGCCGGGTTATCGAATACCGTCGAGAAAATTAAATTACTGGCCGAAAACGGTGCCGGTGCCGTAGTGCTAAAATCGGTTTTCGAAGAAGAAATATACAGCGAATATAAATACGAATTCGACAAACAAGCCGAAATAAACGATAATCTTGAATACCTCGATTACTTCGACTATGAAATAAAAAACGAACGTGTTATCGAATACCTCAACCTTATACAAGGGGTTAAGAATGAAAAAATCGATATCCCTTTGGTTGCCAGTATCAACTGCACTTCGGGCAACGACTGGGTGTTTTTTGCCCAAAAACTGGCTCAGGCCGGTGCCGATGCACTTGAACTGAATTTATTTATCATTCCTTCGGACGTAAACCGTACAGCCGAAAAAGTGCGCGAATACTATTTTGCAACCATCAAAAAAGTGCTCAATACGGTTAATATCCCGGTAACGGTTAAGCTCTCGTCGTATTTTTCGGACCTGGCAGCCATGATTAAAGAGCTCTCGGAAACCGGAATTGCAGGCATCACTTTGTTTAACCGCTTTTACAACATCGATATCGACATTGAAAAACGCAGCCTTATGCCGGCCAAGGTTTTAAGCCACCCGTTTGAATACCAAAAATCGTTACGTTGGATTGGCATCATGTCGGGACGCGTAAAATGCGACCTTGCCGCCAGCAGCGGTGTACACGACTACCCCACCGCCATTAAAATGCTGATGGCCGGAGCCAATGCCGTACAGGTTGTTTCGGGGGTTTACAAGCACGGTTACAACTTTGTAAAAGAAATGGTTGAAGGCCTAAACAAATGGATGGACGACCACGATGTGAAAAGCATTAACGAAATTGTTGGTGTTGCCGATTTGCAACATGCCAAAAATCCTGCACAATACGAGCGCGTTCAGTTTATGCGCTACTTTGGCGAGTTTGATAAGGATGTAGATTAAAACATATTGAGTAAACGAGATACCGAAGCACTGTTTGAGAATTCTTTCAACAGTGCTTTTCTTTTTTCAATATTATCGTTTGTAAATTCCTGCGTTATTAACCATTTAAGTTCACGTATCAATCCGGCATCGCTTGCGCAGCAAACCACCATATCACCTAAGCCTGTGCCTGCCACCAACTGCCTGGTTCCAACACAAAACCGCCCATTAAAAAGAGCATTAATCAGTTTTAGTTTGAATCCTGTTGATTGAAAAGTAGGCAAAAAGTTAATGTGAGCATTTGCTATCATCTCGTCCATACTTGTTGAGTTGGGATTTGCAACAAGGCGTACATTGCTTTGATTTTGGGCAGCCACAACCAGACTTTCACACGGATTTTTACCAGCAATCACAAACTGAAAATCGACATTGGGAGCAATTCGCTCAATTACAAATAAAGCTGCTTCCCTGTTTTCTTCTACCTCGAGATTTCCCTGATACAGAATAAAATCGCCTCTGCCAGGCAGGCTTTTAACTTCGTTGTTTGGATGCGAAGGTGGCATCAAAAAAACTTTTTTACCATACTTTTTCCCCAGATATTCAAAATCAGATTCGGAAATAGCACCAAGCCTGTCGGCAAAGCGATATACCCTTTCGAAACGTTTTAGGCGCCGCGCTTCAATACTAAAATAGATTTTTTTCAGACCATGCGAGGTACGCGCTGCAAGTCCCGAGTAATAATGATGCTCAATATTATGGCTGCGAACAATTTTAACACGCTTACGCAATTTTTTATTTGTCAAATAATAACAAGTATGAAGTCCTTCGAAAAGAATTGGATAATCGTTTTGAAGCAAATTTTTGAGCAACTCGTTATTTTTACGTGTGTTAACAATAAAAGGCAAAAACGAAAACTGATGAAACAGCGTTCGCGGCCGGGGATAATAAAAAACTTTTTCGCACATCGCCTCCAGTTCGGGGCTTTCGGCACGGCCATACTGAAAACAATGCAAATAAACACGCACGCCTGCTTTACTCAATGCCTGAATACGATAAAAAACATCAATCACTCCCCCATAATCGGCCGGAGCAGGAATATTAAACGAAACGATATTCAGGTTTTTTATCACAACACAAAATTTAAGGTATCCTCAAAAATATTCAAACTTACTGAATAAACAATTACACAAAGCCAACAATAGCATTTCAAAACAAGAAGCAGAGACAAAAGTCTCGAACATCATCAGAAAAAGAATCGCATATTCGTTCAAAATAGCTATTTTTGCAGCCTCAAAACCGAAAATAAAAATTATGGCTTTAAAATGTGGCATTGTAGGATTACCAAACGTAGGTAAATCAACCCTTTTCAATTGTTTATCGAGCGCCAGGGCACAGTCGGCAAACTTCCCTTTTTGTACCATCGAACCCAATGTTGGGGTAATTACCGTACCCGACGAGCACCTTATAAAACTCACCGAAATAGACAAACCAAAGAAGGTAGTGCCTACCACCATCGAAATTGTTGACATTGCCGGATTGGTAAAAGGCGCCAGCAAAGGCGAGGGGTTGGGCAACCAGTTTTTGGCCAACATTCGCGAAACCGATGCCATACTGCACGTACTGCGTTGCTACGATAACGACAACGTTACCCACGTTGATGGTTCAATAAACCCGGTACGCGACAAAGAAGTCATCGATACCGAATTGCAGCTCAAAGACCTCGAAACGGTTGAAAACCGAATAGTAAAAGTACAACGCCAGCTTAAAGATGCCACCAACAAAGAAGCGAAAAAGATATTTGAGGTTGCCACAAAAATCAAAGAAGCCCTGTTGCAAGGTGTTTCGGTTCGAGCTATTGAGTTTACCGAGAGTGAAAAAGAAATTGCCAAAAGTTTCTTTTTGCTCACCGATAAACCGGTAATGTATGTTTGCAACGTTGACGAAGCTTCGGCAAAAAATGGCAATGCCTATGTTGAAGCCGTTCGCGAAGCTGTTAAGAATGAAAATGCCGAGATATTGGTTATTGCCGCTTCAACCGAAGCCGACATAGCCGAGCTTGAGACCTACGAGGAAAAGCAAATGTTTTTGGAGGACCTTGGACTTGACGAACCCGGTGTTAACAAACTGATACATTCAGCTTACAAGCTGTTAAACCTCGAAACATACTTCACTACGGGCCCCGACGAAAGCCGTGCGTGGACTTTCCCCAAAGGAATTAAAGCACCCAAAGCAGCAGGCATTATTCACACCGATTTTGAAAAAGGGTTTATTCGTGCCGAAGTAATTAAGTATAACGATTATGTAACTCTGGGTTCTGAATCGGCCTGCCGCGAAGCCGGTAAAATAGCAGTTGAAGGCAAAGAATATGTTGTACAGGATGGCGACATTATGCATTTTAGGTTTAATGTGTAATTTGAAAAAAGCCCCCTATTCCCCGAGGGGGGGAACAAAAAACGCAAAGACGCAGAAGCGCAAAGGAAAATTAATCATTGGTCATTAGTATTGGTTATTGAATATTGGGATATTGAATATTAAAACGCCTCATGTAAACGGGTTAGAAACCTGTCATCTTCTTAAAAAAATCGGGGCATTTAGAGCTTTTTATTCAGCCTTAACATTATTCGCTTTAAAAGCCATAATAAACAGGGCTGCTGCCACGGTCATTGCAATTATTATCCCAATGGTATAGGTTCCGCTGTATTTAAGCGACAAGCTAAACAAATACGGACCGAGGGCACTGGCAATCACCGTCCAGCTCATTGAATACCCTGAAATGGCTCCAAGATGCTTCACACCAAAAAACCTGGGCCAGGTAACTGTATTCAGCACACTAAACAAACCACTCATAACTCCATAACCTGTAATCAACAGGTAATAAGCTGAATCAAACGATTTGAGCTGAGTCATGGCAATTCCGGCTAAAACAACCCCTGCCATATTTATCATCAACAGATACTTTAATTTTATATAATCGCTAATCCAACCCCCAACAAAATTGAACCCAACAGCGATAAACGATGCAGGCAAAAATACAGCTATAGCCGTTTCCCTGCTGTATCCGGCCTCACCAAATATCGAAACCACATGAAAGGTAAAAGCAGTTACAAATAACGCGTTCAGGGCAATGGAAATATTAAAAATCCAAAAAGAATATTTACGTAGTGCTTGTTTCAGGGTAAATTCTTTTTCACGTGCTGCCGGCTTGGCAAACAACTTGCTTTTTACCTTGCCCAGCTTGCCATCGGGTTCTACGCCGCAATCACGTGCATTATCACGAAAAAACACAAAAGCAAAGACAACAAAAACAACTCCCACAAAAGCGCCAATAATCCCCCATGCCGAGCGCCATCCGTCAATTTCAATAATATCGTTGAGCAAACGGGGTGAATATGAAAATCCAAACGAAACAAAAACCCCCATAAGGGCATTGGCAAGACCTCGGTGTTTTTCGAACCATTTCATCACCATGTTACGGCTTACCATGGTTAAAATCCCCTGTCCAAAAAACCGGATACCCCAAAAACCAATAACCAAAAAAACAATAGCAATAATCTCACGATTAGCATTTTGCAAGAGACCAGATACACCATCTACCATCCAATCAACCTTCGTTAACCCAATGGCCATAAGCCCCAGCATAAACCCGGCAACCATTGCCATAACCCTGGCTCCGTATTTATCGTAATACTTGCCGGCACGAGTAATCATGAAACCACTGGCAACCGTCCCCAACAGATAAGCAAGGCTTAACGATGTGCGTTCAATTTTTAGGGCATCAATCAGGTAATCGGTAAAAACCGAAACCCCAACGGTTTGACCAGGAACACTCATTAATACACCAAATGTACCTACAGCCAAAATCACCCAGCCATAGAAAAACGGAAACTTATCTACCTTAAACGGGAATGGTGTTGTCTTTAAATTTATCTTCATAAAATTCAACTCACGGATAAAAAACACTGAAAACAACAAATGTTTTCAGTTTCTGTTTACAAAATTAGATATTGAATGCTCAAATACCTCTTAAAAACACTTTATTATTCAATTTCAAAGTTTTCTTAAAGTTGTCTTTATCCAACAAGTAAATTCATTTATATCCATTTTTTTGATGTTTCAAAACATAAGCAAAATCCATTTTGTATTTTTCAATTTCGTTTCTCTTCTTAACATTATTCATATATTTGATTTTAACATAAAACCACAACAAATCAGCAACTCATGCTTTACAGAACCACATGGCTCATCTCCTTATTTACACTGATACTAAGCGGCTGTCAGCAAAAGCAAAGCAGCATTACAAATTTATCGATGCTCGAAGGCGGGGCGACCATTGCCGTCCCCACCGGCACGGTAGCCGACCAGTTTGTGCTTGACCGCTTTCCCGATGCCGAAATTGTGTACTTTAACAGTGTGCTCGATTGTGCCCTGGCCGTGAAGGACGGTAAAGCCGATGCGGCCGCTTACGACAAACCAATCCTGAAAAACATAGCATCGAAACAAGAAGGGCTTACCGTGCTCGACGAACTTTTAATTGAAGACGAATACGGTTTCGCGGTACGCCCCGATGACCGTGAGCTTAAAAATGCAATTGATGAAACGCTGGCCGAACTCAAAGCCAACGGAACTTACGAAGAGATGCAAAAACGCTGGTTCCCCGACAGTGGTGAGCCCGGGCCAATGCCCAAAATTGAAAATGAAGGCAAAAACGGGGTTTTGCGTTTTGGCACCGCTGCCGTTACCGAGCCCATGTCGTACTACAATGCCAAACAAGAAGTAGTGGGTTTCGACGTTGAATTTGCGGCCTACATTGCCCAACACCTGGGGATGAAACTCAAAATTGTGGATATGGAGTTTGGAGGCCTTCTGCCGGCTCTGATATCAGGAAAGATTGACATGGCCGGTGCCGGTATGTCGATTACCGAAGAACGCGCCAAAATGGTGCTTTTTTCGGAGTGCTATTATCCCAGTGGCATTGCAGCTATTGTACGAACAGCCGAAAACCAAGATAACACATTGGATGAAAGCGACCTGCTAAGCATCGACAATATTGATGACAAAAAAATGGGGACAATGCTGGGGTCTATTCACGGAAAATATGCAAGGGAAAACTACCCCGATGCCAAGATACTTCAGTTTCAAACGGTTTCGGATATGCTTACGGCTATTAAAGCCCAAAAAATTGATGTTGCTTTTTTTGAGGATGCCAGCTTAAGTGAGGTAACTTCAAATCATTCAGAAATTGGTGCACTAAAAAGAAATTTGTTCACAGCGCCCATTGCAGCAGCTTTCAATCCGCAAAACGACAAATTGAAAGCCCAATACAACACTTTTCTTAAAGAAATAAAAGCCAACGGGGTTTATGATGATGTATATTCACGCTGGATTGAACAGAAATTACGCGAACAACCCGAAATTACCGTTAACTCCCCCGATGGTAAACTTACCGTTGGTATTTCAAGCGATGTGGGATTTCCATACATGGGAATGAAAGACGGACGTTACATTGGTTTTGATGTTGAGCTGGCACAACGCTTTGCCTCCTATCTTGGTAAAGAATTTGTTTTGGCAGATATGCCATTTAGTAGTCTGATTGCTGCACTTTCATCGGGCAAAATCGACCTTATTCATTCATCGATGATGATTACCGACGAACGTAAAGAGAAGGTTGATTTTTCAGATGTTTATTTCGAGTCAGGTAGTACCATCATTGCTTTAAACAAGCGCATTAAAGGTAATAATGATATAATCGGCAGCAACGAATCGCAACAGCAAAATAAATCGTTCTTCAAGTCGCTTTCAACCAGTTTTTATAACAACATTGTACGCGAAAACCGCTACAAGCTTATCCTTAACGGACTAAAGGTAACCTCAATCATCACCCTGCTCGCCGCACTGCTGGGAACCATTATTGGCAGCTTGCTTTGTTTTCTGCGCATGTCGAAAAACAAAGTTACTGCAAATGTAACATCATTGCTTATCGATCTTATCAGGGGAACGCCGGTGCTGGTTTTCCTCATGATTACATTTTATGTAATTTTCGCCTCGGTCAATATCGACCCGGTTATTGTTGCCGTGATTGCTTTTGGTATCAATTTCGGGGCTTATGTTTCCGAAATGTTCCGCTCGGCCATTGGCAGCATCGACCCCGGACAGCGCGAAGCCGGCATTGCATCGGGCTTTACCAAAACACAAACATTCATCCACATTATCCTGCCACAAGCCCTGCAGCGGGTTTTACCGGTGTACAAAGGCGAATTTATTTCACTGCTGAAAATGACGTCCATTGTAGGGTATATTGCCGTGCAGGATTTAACCAAGGCAAGCGACATTATCCGCAGCCGTACTTTCGACGCATTTTTCCCGCTGATAATGGCTGCCGTTATTTACATTGCCCTGGCAGCGTTACTCACATGGGGACTGAGTTTTATTGAGGTATCGGTTGACCCGAAAAGAAGAAAAATCAAAAAAACAGTGGAGGGAAGTTTATGATTACGGTAAAAAACTTATCGAAAAAATTTGGCGACTTAACTGTCCTGAAAGATATCAACGCAAACATAAAAAAGGGTGAAATTATTTCAGTCATAGGACCATCGGGCACCGGAAAAAGTACTTTTCTGCGCTGCCTTAATTTGTTGGAAGAACCTTCGGGCGGACAAATCTACATTGATGACATCCCGCTGCTCGATAAAAATACCAATGTGCCCAAAATACGTCAGCGCATGGGCATGGTCTTTCAATCGTTTAACCTGTATTCCCACCTCACCATCCTGGAAAACCTTACACTGGGACCAGTGAAACTGCTTAAAAAAACAAAGAGCGAAGCCAACAAAAAAGCTTTCGACCTGCTAAAGCTTGTGGGGCTTGCCGAAAAAGCCTACAGTTTCCCCGATGAACTTTCGGGCGGACAAAAACAGCGGGTAGCCATTGCCCGTTGCATGGCCATGGAAAGCGATATTATTTTGTTTGACGAACCCACATCGGCACTCGACCCCACCATGGTAAGCGAAGTGTTGGCTGTAATCAGGCAGTTGGCCCGCCAGGGCATGACCATGATTATTGTAACCCACGAAATGGAATTTGCCCAAAACATATCGAACCGTGTATTTTATATGGACGAAGGCATTATTTATGAAGAAGGCTCACCCAAACAAATTTTTGAGAACCCGCAACGCGAAAAAACCAAAGCATTTATTCATCGCATTCGCAGCATGAGTTTCAGTATAAACAGCCCGCATTACGATTTATATGCCCTGCAGGCCGAGATGCAAACTTTTTGCGAGAAGCACATGGTTTCACCCGATGTTGAAGCCAGGCTTATACACATAACTGAAGAACTACTGAACCTGCAACCCGATTATCAGGATATTACCCTTCGGTTATCCTATTCAGAAAAAGACAACAGCCTGAAACTTTTATGCATGAACCCGGGAAAAGAACACAATGTACTTGAAGAAACCGAAGATGGCGACAACCTCGAAGTGATGCTGATAAAAGGGCAATGCCAATTTACGGATTATTGGTATGATGATGGGGTAAATTATACAGAATTGCATGTAAGGTAATGAAGAAAAAAGTTGTTTTATCCAAAAACGAATATACATGCTACGTAAAGACTACATACTACGAATGATTGAAATGCTTACCGAGATCATTGCTGGAATATTGGGTTTAATAAAGAAAGGTGAATTCGACAAAGCTTCGAAAGCCATTGACTACGCCTATCACCAGCTGTTGAGCGAAGATGCTGCTTTTTTTCAGAATATTCCATGCAACGAATTAACCGACACCCTGCTCAATGAGCACAACTACGAGAATGGCCACATCGAAGTGCTATCGGAACTATTCAGGGCACAGGCTGAGCTTTTTTACGCCCAGGGAAAATTCAACGAAAGCAGGGACTATTACCAGAAATCATTCACCTTGCTTAATTTTATAACAGAAAATACAATTACATTTTCATTCGACAACGAAATGAAAGTAAATGAACTAAAAAGTAAAATTGAAGAACTGAACAAAGACCTGCATACATAAACACATATTTTGTTCTTTTTAGTGATTTGTTATCGAAACCCTTTAATAATCAATAGTTCGTTATGCCTTCTTAAGTCGCTGATAATGTGTCATTTGCATCCAGAGGATCTAATCATCTAAGTTGCTGATATTTAGTTCATTATAAACAAAGTCTCATATCTCATGTCTGAAATCTAACGTACTATTTATTGATAATCGAACAAGCTAAAAACTCACATTACTTTTTTCACATTGTCAAAACACTTACTTTTGCAGCATACGTTATTTTATAATCAAAAAGGAAGAAAATATGATTACAGCAGAAATACACACCGAAAAGGGCGTAATGAAAGTGAAATTTTACGAAGAAGATGCACCTAAAACCGTAGCCAATTTTGTAAAACTGGCAGAAGACGGATTTTACGACGGGCTTACATTTCACCGGGTAATTCCAAACTTTGTAATTCAAGGTGGTTGCCCCGATGGCACTGGTGCCGGCGGCCCTGGTTACAGCATTAAATGCGAGCTCGATGGCAACAACCAGTATCACGATCGTGGCGTACTATCGATGGCTCACGCCGGCCGAGACACAGGCGGCTCGCAGTTCTTTATTTGCCACAGTCGCGAAAACACTGCTCACCTCGACCGCAAACATACCTGTTTTGGAAAGGTTTACGAAGGGTTGGAAGTGATTGACAAAATACGTCAGGGCGACGAAATTGAAAAAATTTTAATTTTCGAAGACTAACATTTTCGCACCCAAATAAGGAAGCAGGATGAACAAAACATCCTGCTTTTTTTTACATATCTTTGTTTATCAAATAAAACCTGACTGCTATGAAACGATTTCGCATCATTCTTCCACTTATACTGATAACCATTCTTTTAGGTGGTTTTCTTTACCTTAACCCCTTACTCCCCATCATTACCGGGTATGCCGCCAAAAACCTTTCGTCGGGCGTATTGGTGGCCAATCGTACACAAGAATCGATGGAGGCAACTGACCTCAATTTTTCATTTATTAAATATGTGAACAACAAGATTGATCAACAGCGTAAATCGGTAAAAAGTCGTTTTCTATGGCATTCGTCGCGCACAACCTTTGTAAATGGTTATGGAAGCATACTGGTAAACGACTATTCGGTAAGCGACATTCAAACACGCCCCTACCCGGTTGTACCCATATTACCCGAAAGTCCCGATACCATTGCATGGCCTATGGGTGATGTGATTTCCGATACCATTCCTGCGGATATCAACATGGAAAAACTAAACCTTGCCATAGAACAAGCATTTGCCGACACCATTCCGCACAAAGGCACTTTTGCGGTAATGGTTACCTACAAAGGCCAGCCTGTAGCCGAAAAATACGCTGAAGGCTTTAGCCCCGACAATTTATTTTTAAGTTGGTCGATGGCCAAAAGCTTTACCAATGCACTTACTGGCATTTTGGTCAAGGAAGGAAAAATTGATATTAACCAACCGTCAGACATTGATGTGTGGAAAAATGATGAACGCCGCAACATTACCATCAACAACCTGATGCATATGAACAGCGGACTGGAGTGGAACGAAGATTACGGGAACAGCTCCGATGTGAACAACATGCTGCACAAAGAAGGCGACATGGCTAAATTCGCCTACTCGAAACCGCTGGAGTTTACCCCCGACTCGCTTTTTGAATACTCATCGGGGGCAACCAATATTGTTTGCTACATGCTGCGCAAGGCCATTGGCAACGACACCCTTTACTTTGCCTTTCCACGCAAGGCACTGTTCAATAAAATTGGCATGCGAAGTGCTGTTTTCGAAGTCGATGCATCGGGTACTTTCGTGGGTTCGTCGTATCTGTACGCCACCATGCGCGATTATACCCGGTTTGGATTGCTGTACCTGAACAAAGGCAACTGGTTAGGCGAACAAATACTACCCGAAAACTGGGTGGAATATACCACCACGACAGCAAATGGTTCCGAGGGAGAATACGGTGCGTTCTTCTGGCTTAACAAAGCCGGCACCGACTACCCCGATGTACCCCGCGACATGTATTGCTGCCGTGGGCACGACGGGCAGTTTATCTACATCATTCCGTCGAAAGAACTGGTTATTGTACGAACCGGTTTTTCGAAAAAAGGCGAATTCGACCAAAATGGATTTATAGCCGGGATAATTGATGCGATTGAATGAAAAATATGATATAGACATCTTCGATATATTATTTGAGAATTTTGAGTACTTTTGTTAAAACAACTCATTTCAAGATGATTAATAACAATTCAAATACATTATCAATTATTAAAGATACTGCCAGCAAGATAATTCCAAACAGCAGAGTTTTACTCTTTGGCTCTCGGGCAAGGCAAGACAATAATATTGATAGTGATTATGATTTTCTTGTTATTACTAAGGACACAGTTGACATACAAAAAAAAAACTTAAATCGCTTATAAGAAAAGAATTAGCTAAATATAAAATACCAGCAGACATTCTAATTCAAAGTGAAAAAGAGATAGATGTTAAAAAAAACATTACCGGACATATATTAAAACAAGTTCTTCAAGAAGGAGTTGCCATATGAACAAAGCTACTATTGAATTTATCAAGCTAATGACTACTTCATAGAATTACCAATAGTATGATAAAGGATTTCTCTAATCACGAATTTAAAAATTCGTGCATTCGTGGCATCATTAAATATCTAGTGGGATATCATTTTTGATTAGTATCCGGTAAAATTTTTATCAATAACACCATTTCTTTATTATATTTAAGCCACCAATTCACGAATCCTAATTTATTAAGAATAAGAATGAAACGAGCATAAAATTTTAGCATCTATTTTACACAGAAGGATAGCTTGTCCCGAGAATCGGGAATCAGATTTTTTTTGCGAGTTACATGAGTTACCTTAATAAATAAACAATTTGAACGAATGAAAATTATTTGCATAGGCCGAAATTACGTTAAACACATCGAAGAGTTGAACAGTGAGCGCCCCGATGAACCGGTGATTTTTTTAAAGCCCGACTCATCTATTTTGCGAAAGAACCGTCCGTTTTTCATTCCCGATTTCTCTAACGACTTGCACCATGAAGTGGAATTGGTACTTAAAATCGACAAAGTTGGGAAAAACATATCCCGGAAATTTGCCAACCGTTATTACAGTTCGGTTGGGCTGGGGATTGACTTTACCGCCCGCGATTTGCAAAACAAATTAAAAGACAAGAGCCTGCCCTGGGAAAAATCGAAAGCATTTGACTTTTCGGCGGCCATCAGCAACGATTTCATCCCGCTGGAAGAACTCGATGCTAACAATATTCAATTCAGGCTCGACATTAACGGCAAAACCCGTCAAACCGGTGATTCAAGCCACATGATTTTCGCCTTTGATGAACTGATTGAGCACATTTCAAAATTTTTCACCCTCAAAACCGGTGATTTAATCTACACCGGAACCCCGGCGGGAGTAAGCGCAGTAAAAATAAACGACCGTTTGGAAGGATACATCGAAGACCGTAAGATGTTTGATTTTCTTATAAAATAGATTGTTAGTTGTGAATAGTAAGATTTAAGATAATGAGAATTAGATGCTTATACAAAATTCATGTTGTCCGGGTCAGTAAATATTTTCTATGGAAGCTCCATTTCGCTCGTTTTCACTGCACTTGCAATGGCTCAATTAAATGTTCATCAAGCATTTACAATCTATAGAAAAACTCCACATCCATGCAACGAAAAATAAAAAGAAAAAGGGAACCATTTTTCGAAAAAGACCTTTGGCAGAAAGAAGAAATGCGTTATATTTGCAGCGCTGTTAAGGCAAGCACACGGGTGTAGCTCAGTTGGTAGAGCACTGGTCTCCAAAACCAGGTGTCGGGCGTTCGAGTCGCTCCTCCCGTGCAAAAATAAAACCCCGTTGATTGAAAAATCGGCGGGGTTTTTTAGTTGTAAAAACACTATATATTTTTCCTTACTTAAAACCAATACCCAAACCCAAACCAAACCAGCCCATGGTAAACCCACTTTTTCTGATCATCAACGGATTCCAGTTCACTTGAAACATAAGACCTGTTTTCCTTGGTTGATAGCGATATCCGAAGGTCATAAAACCACCAACTAATCCAAAACCTTCTTCTTGAATAAATTCATTATTGGTTATTTCACCATCGGCGTTTACTGCTGCATAAACGGGAAGCAATCCAATGCCCGACACAAATGAACTCCTGTTTTTTCCAACCAAATGATTGAATTCTAAAGGAAACGTAACTATACCAATACTTACACTGGTATTCTCGGCAAATGCACTAGCCCTAAGTCCTCCTACTCCAGCCCGAAATCCAATTCCATCCATTTTTCCTTTTTTCAATCGCATATCATAATTAATGCCCCCCAAAATATGGCTTCCCAAAAATTCAGCATAAATGTTCTTATGATAAGAGTTGAAAATTGGTACTTCATCCTGGCAAAAAGCCGATGATGAAATCAGGACTAAAAGTCCGATAACGAAAATTGTTTGTTTCATATTTTTATGTTTTAGTTCATGTTAAAGTGGATTCTGTTGATAATCTTACACCTACTACACTATGTTTAGACAAACCAAATGTATAGTTAATTTACAACTACATTGCAAACATAGCATTTTTCACATAATATTTACATTAATTCATTCAAATTGAATAGTTATTAAGATAATTTCGCTCAATGGGATTATCCGCGAATGTGGTTCATGAATGAGTAATGTCTGTTTCATAACGACAAAAAACAGGGCAATAATTATTTCAGTTTACACATCATTTTCAACTAAAAATCAATTAATTTTAGAAGCATAATTTTAGAATACGCACATGACTATAACCATTAGAAAATCAACGCCTTCGGACTTCGAAATACTCGAAAAAACCGAAAAAATATGTTTCCCGTCGTTTCAGCAAAGCAGCCGGCGCACTTTGCGGCTTAGCCTGAAAAGCAGTTTCCAGGAGGTTTGGATTGCTGAACAACGAAAAGGCAAGCAAAAAGAGGCTATTGGCACACTGGTGCTGCACCTTCATGCCCGAAGCATACGCATTTTTTCTATAGCAGTTTTACCCGGCTTTCGCGACAAAGGAGTTGGACGTAAACTGCTTCAGCATGCCTGCAACCTGGCACTTGCCAAAGGTTGCGAAAAAGTAAGCCTCGAAGCCCGGCTGAAAGATCAAAAACTTATTGAATGGTACGAGGCTTTTGGCTTTGTTAAAACCGAAGTACTAAAAAAATATTACGCCGAAGACGAAGACGCCGCGCGGATGTTCTTCACCCTTTCAAGACCAAAATCGCGCGCCTTGATTAGCAACTTAATCGTGGTTGACAAACCTTCGAAATGGAAGTTTGACATCGAAGGTGCCCGTGTTGTTTCGTCGAAAAGTTACATTACCGACCCCGAGTTTCAAACCAACCGCAACCTGCGCGTTTTCAACCTCAGCAACTCGTACCGATACCAAAGCCTGGGATACTACGTTTCGCTGCTGGCTTCGGCTCGCGAACACCGTGCCATTCCGAGTGTAACCACCATTCGCGATTTTAAAAACCTGTCGGTAATACGTTCCATTGCCAACGACATTGAAGAATTGATACAATCGTCGCTCGAAAAAATTGACGATAAAAATTTTTCATTGAATATTTACTTCGGAAACACGACCGCTAACCACCATAAAAATTTGGCACACAAACTATATCTGCTTTTCGAAACCCCATTACTCCAGGTTCATTTTATAAAAACCGACAAGTGGATGATTCAGCGTGTTTTGCCTTTAAGCATCAACAAAATCGACGATAACGAACTGGAACAGGCACAACGCTTTGCCAGCATTTATTTTTCGAAAAAACGGTTTCAGAAGCCTCGACTCAAGCATTACAAGTACGATTTAGCCATACTGATTAATCCATCGGAAGAACATCCTCCGTCGTGCCCTTTAGCACTGAAAAAATTCAAAGATGCAGCCAACAGTTGCGGCTTTTACGTCGATTTTATCACCAAAGAAAATTACGAAGATTTATGCGAATACGATGCGCTGTTTATTCGCGAAACCACCAACGTAAACGACTATACCTACGAGTTTTCGCGCCGCGCCTACGCCGAGGGGCTGGTTGTTATCGACGATCCCTGGTCGATACTGCGCTGCGCAAATAAAATATATCTGAACGAGCGCATGAAACAAAACAAAATTAGCACCCCACAAACCTTCATGCTTTCAAAAGGAGTTTATAAAACTAACGATGCTGAAAAATTTAACTTTCCACTGGTTCTTAAACAGCCCGACAGTGCTTTTTCGGTAGGCGTTACAAAAGTTGAAAACGCCGATGAATTGACCGAAGCGTTAAAAGATCTTTTCAAAAAATCGGATATGATTATCGCCCAGGAATTTCTTTATTCGGAATTCGACTGGCGCATTGGTATTCTCGATAACACCCCACTGTTTGCCTGCAAATACTATATGGCTCGCGATCATTGGCAAATATACAACTGGCAAGCTTCAAAAGAAGACGATGCTGGCCTGTCGGAAACCATCGATACAAATGAAGTCCCTGAAGAGGTTCTCAAAACAGCACTTAAAGCAGCAGCACTAATGGGCGATGGACTTTATGGCGTCGATTTAAAAATGGTAAACAACAAGGTTTATGTTATCGAAGTAAACGATAATCCCAATATTGACGCCGGCATTGAAGATTTGGCACCCAACATTGATGTTTACAAACGGGTTATGCAATCTTTATTCGATCGCATTGAAAAATCGCGTCAAACAGCCCGTCCGGTTTCAACCGATCTTTTGTAAAAATGCGTTCATTTCAACACATTAACAAACCGTAATATAATCAAATGATCCTGACAATCACTTGTTTTCAATCTACATTATTTTCATTCTTTCAGGCTTCAAGCCTTTAATCCATTGATTTACGACATATTCGTTTTGCCGAATCCACTCGCGTACTCCCATCTCGGGATCATTGTATTGTTGCACGTAGTACATCAAGCGGTTAAATTGCTTTTCGGACAATTGCATTCGTTCGAAAAACCGATAAGCACGAGGTCTGAGTTCCGACAAACCCTTACAGCCCAAGGCTGAAATATTCTCTTTTGCTCCAAAAACCGATTTCGGATCGTTTAAAAAACGCACATCAAAACGATCGAACAGCCAGTGAGGCTCCCATCCGGTTATCACAATTTCGTATCGGTGGTTATACGATTCGGTAAATTTCTGAAGCATTTCGGCTTCGCTGGTTTCAACCAGGTAAATGTTCGACATACCATACCGCTCGATACTTTCGGCAGCCTGAACCATAACCCCGGACTCCGCTTCGATACCAAAAATAACCAGCGAATCTTCATTTAATAAATCATCGATAGAGCTAAAACGACTGTATGCCGGAACAATTAAACCGGTACGTGCCCCGGGATAAATTATGCCAATCTGGTCGAAGGCTCCCAACTCGTATTTATCGATGTAAAAACGATGCGTTTCGGGCAGCCAGGCATCGGCAAAAACATGTGCATTACCCGTTGACAAATCACTATATACCTCTTCAACATTAGCCTGTTTCAATTCGACGTTATATTGAAGCTCATCTTCGAGCAACACCTTTGCCAAATGGGTTATGGCAACCGCCTCCGACCAATCGGTATAAACAATGCGAAGCGTTTCGCCACGGTCGTTTTTAATTCCCGATGACCGGCAAGAACTCAATGCAGTTGCTAAAATCAACGCGATAACTATATAATTTCTGAAAGTCTTCATTTTTTAACGGTTTTAGGTTTTATTTAAAAATCGCCTCCAGGAATCCCAGCGTTTGTTTACGGTCTTTAACAATCAACACATTGATGTTTTTCTCCGCGTCAGCCAGGTCTTCCGAGGTACGGTCGAGAATGATATTTGCCAGTTCCGATTTCACCTTCGACCCAATAACAATCAAGTCGATACTGTTAACCAATCCATGATGATACAACAAATGAGCTTCGTCGTACTTTTTATCGTACACATACGAACAAGGAATTTCGTCGATCGATAGATTAAGCTTTTTCATAAATTTATCGTACTCTTTTTTCCCGTATTTGGTCATTTTCTCTTTCAATCGTTTTTCATCCTCGGGCGAATACTGTGGAAAATGGCTTATCGGGATTTTATACGCATGAAAAGACGACAACCCAGCCCCCGTGTGATTAGCCAGCATATTGGCAGTTTTCATGGCAATTTCCGACATTTTGGAAAAATCGACCCGCACCAAAATCTTTTCCAGCCTGGGTTCCGACATTGTATTGACCAGCAGGATCGACGAAGGTGTTAATGGCATTACCCGGTGCGGCAATGATCCGGCACCAACATAGCCTACTTTCTTACCAAAAATGGTGAGGTTTATTTTATGGTCGCGTGTAAATTCCAGCAAGGTATCCGATTTCAAGCCTTCTTCGACCCGCACCAACACGTCTATACCATCCGAAGGAAAAAACTCGCGATTTACCTTTTTCTGTAAATCTTCGCGAATAATCTCGGTTAATGGCTTTTCCATCTCGGGCAAATCGTCTAAAATTTCATCGGGCAAATCGAACGATTGCAACAAATGCAGAAAGTAGATTTTTTTAGGTGATATTTTATCCACAAGAAAGTTTGCATATTTAATCAGGAAATGATCCATTTCGGTTAAATCCATACAAACCAGCAAGTTTTCAAATTTATCCATCTCAAAAATATTTTATGGGTTAAAAATATAAGGTTGCGATATATTTATGCTTCCTTCTTTTTCAATATCTCGGTAATAATACGCTGATAATCTTTTCGTTCATTTTCGCGAACACGATCCATCAAACCATCGTGCTCCGACCGAAGGCCTTTCATTAAGCTCCATATCATTATAAGCAAAATAATGGCAAAAGGCAAGCCCGTGGTAATAGCAGCGGTTTGCAAAGCCTGTAACCCTCCACCTAAAAGCAGAACAGCGGCTACGGCTCCCTCGGTAAGCGCCCAAAAAATACGTTGAGCAACCGGTGCGTCGAGCTTTCCACCTGCCGTTAAACTATCAACCACCAGCGAACCTGAGTCGGAACTGGTAACAAAAAAACTGGTAACCAAAATAACGCCTACCATCGATGTTACCAACGAAATGGGAAATTGCTCGAGCAGCGCATACAGCGATGTAGCCACATTTTCTTTAACTGCTGTTGCAATATCGGCAATACCATTTAACTCCAAAAATATAGCACTTCCGCCAAAAGCCGAAAGCCACAAAAATGTAATAAGCGACGGCACGACCAATACGCCCAGCACAAATTCTTTCAAAGTACGTCCGCGCGAAATGCGGGCAATAAACATCCCCACAAAAGGCGACCAGCTCACCCACCATGCCCAGTAAAAAACCGTCCAGCTACTTTGCCAGTCCGACTGACGGTACGTTTCAGTCCAAAAGCTCATTTGAAAGAAATTTTGAACATAGGCTCCGGTATTTTGCACAAACGAATCGACAATAAAAATTGTTGGCCCAACAATGATGATGAAAAGCAGAAAAACGGCTGCAATTACGATATTAATCTCGCTTAAGCGTTTAACTCCTGCACTCAGTCCGGCTACAACCGATGCTGTAGCGGCCAGGGTGATAACAACAATCAGAATAACCTGTACGTTAACCGTATCGGGAAGATTAAACAAGTGCGCCAAACCGGCACTTACCTGCTGCACGCCCATACCAAGCGACGTTGCCAGACCAAAAAGAGTAGCAACAACAGCCAATACATTAATCGCCTTACCGATTGGCCCATGAATTTTTCGACCTAAAAGTGGGTAAAACACCGAGCTAATGGTTAAGGGCAGCCCCCTGTTGAAAGTGAAAAAAGCCAGCGACATTCCAACCAGTGCGTAAATGCCCCAGGCATGCAGCCCCCAGTGCAAAAAAGTATATTCCATGGCAACACCGGCAGCCTCAACGGTGCCGGGCTCAACCGTAGGCGAATTAAAAAAGTGATTGATGGGCTCGCCAACACTCCAAAACAGAATACCTATACCCATTCCGGCACTGAAAAGCATGGCAAACCACGCCCCTTTCGAGAACTCAGGTTTGGCTTTTACACCTCCCAGGCGAATTTTTCCGTACTTGCTAAATGCAATGTATAAGACAAATACCAGGAAAGCATTGACCGATAAAATAAAAAACCACCCACCTGACTCTGAAATGCCGCTTTGTATGGTGTTAAAAACATTGGCCATGGGTTCGCCCACAATGAGCGTTACGGCAATAAAAAACACAATTAGAATAGCTGCGGGCCAGAATACCGGCCCGTCAACATCGAAATACTTTTTCGATTTCTTTTCTTTTTTCTCTACTTGATTTTCGGTTTGTTGTTCTTTGTTCGTCATTGGTCTTCGTTTAAATAAACAATCACTAATGACAACAACATTTCGAAAAAAATAGTTCTAAATACCCAACAATTCTTTGGCGTTTACAATGGCGGCCTGCTGTGGCGGATCGCCTCCCAGCATCTTGGCAATTTCTTCAACTCGCTCGTTATCGGTAAGTTTACATATATCAGTCTCGACTCCGACAGTCGTTTCCTGTTTATACACTTTATAATGCGAAGTACCTCTCGATGCTATTTGTGGCAGGTGGGTTATGTTAAGTACCTGCATGTATTTCGACATGTCGAATAATATTTTTCCCATTTTAGCTGCAATTTCGCCCGAAATTCCGGTATCAATTTCATCGAAAATAATAGCCGGTAACGATTTCGACTTAGCAACTACGGTTTTAATGGCCAGCATTAAACGCGAAAGCTCACCCCCCGAGGCTACCTTGTGAATTTCTTCGGGCTCAACTCCTTTATTTGCCGAAAAAAGAATGAAAACATCGTCGCAACCATTCGTTCCAAAATCGTCTTTCTTCCTGATTTCGATTTTTAATCGAGCATTAGGCATTCCAAGCTGAGTTAAATACTGGTGTATCTCATTTGAAATAGCCGGTACATTTTTTATGCGTACCTCGTGCAATTCATCAGCAACTTTAGCCACCTGATGCCGGGTTTGTTCAATTTCTTTTTCAACGGCAAGCAATTGTTCGTCGTACGATTCGGCAGCCTGTATTTTTTGGTCGAACGAATCGCGTAAGGCCAACAATTCGGCTACGGTTTCAACCCGATGTTTTTGTTGCAACGAATAAATAAGGTTTAAACGTTCGGTAAGCGCTTCGAGCCGGTTGGGATCGTGTTCGGTCGTTTCGGCCATGCGTTCGCACTCGCCGGCTACATCCTGCAACTCGATGTATTGACTGTTAAGGCGCGAAAGCAGCGAGTCGGCTTCGGAAAAATACGACGACAGCTTTTGCATTTGAGCTATTGCATCTTTTAGCTGCGACAGCACATCGAACTCGCCACCATCGAGCAATTGATATACATGGCCAAGCCCGGTTTTAATTTCTTCGGAATGCGACAACATTTCAGCTTCATTTTCCAGCTCTTCCTGTTCACTTTCTTTTAACTGTAACTCGTCAATTTGCTTAAACTGGAACTGAAAATAGTCGAAATCGGCTTTCGACTGCCCGGCTATTGCAGCAAGCTCGTCGCGCTGTTTCAACAACGCACGATATTTTTTATACACGGTTGTATATCGCTCAAGCAACGAGCTATTTTCGCTATACCAATCAACAACATTTAACTGAAAATGCCGCTTGCCCAACTCCAAATTAGAATGCTGCGAATGAATATCGAATAAATTCAACCCCAGCGCACGCATTAGCGTTAACTGAACAGGTGTATCGTTGATAAAAGCCCTCGATTTGCCTGATGGTGTAATTTCGCGACGAAGAATTACCGGATTTTCAAAATCGAGATCGTTGGCATCGAAAAAAGAGTCCAACTGGCCGGCAATCGTATCGTTCAAGGCAAAGCGCCCTTCCACCACGCATTTTCCCTTTTGGTTATTCAGAACCGACGTGTCGGCTCTTTGGCCTAGTATCAGCCCCATAGCACCCAGAATAATTGATTTTCCGGCACCGGTTTCACCTGTAATTACACACAAACCCGGGTCGAACTGTACTTCGAGCTTACGAATGATGGCATAATTTTTAATGGATAGGCTGGCTAACATTTTCTGAAATTATTAATTATTATCTTCGGTTATCGCCTCGTATTTGCCGGCGTTTGATGGGTCGCACTCCGTTAATATACGCACAACACGCTCTTGCTCGTCGGGGTACGACTGCGAAAAGATATTAATAATTTCGCTCGATTTGGCATCGAAAAACATTTGGGTAATGTACAATCTCGAACGGGCGCGAAAAACATTTTGAATTAGTCTGAGCGACTCTGCAATTTCGGCTCTGCCCGACTCTACACTCTCCGACATGACATCGAGCCCTTTGCGGTGATAGTTATACAAACACTCGCGATAATCGGAATAGCTGCTGTTCAGAATATTCTCGACCAGCCAGTAGCGATTGTAATCCGACTCGTATGCTCTCCATCCAGTGTACGTATTCGGGAAGTTTTGAGCGTCGTTAACGATTTCGCGGGCACGCTGAAAGTATTCGGTTCCCCCGTTGGGAGCGTATGTATCGTAATCGAAGCCCAATATAACGTATGCATAAAAAGCTAATATGCTGGTAAGGTTATCTTTGTTGCTTGTTTCGGCAAATTCAATCGACTGGTATTCTTGGTACTTACATCGGAAACTCTCATCGCGGATATTCAAAACCGTGGTTTTATATGATGAACCATAAGCCGTTCTTTTGCTTTGAACGGTAATGGTACCTTCGTATTCGTCGGACGAAATCTGACGATCAAGCTGAATGTTAATGCTGCATTCAATTCGTTCGTTGTTCGTAAATTTATGAGATGTCCAGTTTCGGCTGTTCATAAAATCGTATAAATCCATTTGCATGGTACGAAATATGTTTCGGTTGGCTCCGGTAATCTTGCTGGAATTAACGCTAATGTTGCATCTCAGTTCCTGACTAAAACCACGGGATGTAACCAAAAACGAAACAAACAGTAAAAACAGTATCTTTTTCATAACATTCATGCTATCTTTTTGAAAATGAATCGTCGTGACATTTTCCACATTCAAAATCACCAACGAGCCATCGAAATTAAATAATCGACAATATCTTTTGCAACTTCCTGCTTTGTTTTTAACTGAAAAAGCGTCTTTTTATTTTGTGAATCGATGATGGTTATTTTATTCGTATCGGTTTGAAAGCCGGCACCTTGGTCGTTCAACGAGTTTAGAACGATAAAATCGAAGTTCTTTTTTTTCAGTTTAGAGTAAGCATTTTGCTCTTCGTCGTTTGTTTCGAGGGCAAACCCGGCCATAATTTGCCTTTTCGATTTTAAAGCACCCAGTTTAGCAGCAATATCGGGATTGGCTACCAGCTCGATATTTAATCTTTCGTCATTTCGCTTCATTTTGCTCTCTAATCGGGTTGCCGGGCGATAATCGGCTACCGCAGCAGCCATAACGGCTCCGTCAACCAACGGAAAATGCTCAACAGCTTGCCGATACATTTCATCGGCTGAAGTAACATTAATACGACGAATATTTGGATGAGAAACCCTTAAAAAAACAGGGCCAGAAATCAGGATTACATGCCCTTCGCGATTGGCAATTTCGTTGGCTATGGC
This sequence comes from Prolixibacteraceae bacterium, assembly GCA_016930365.1. Classification (GTDB taxonomy): domain Bacteria; phylum Bacteroidota; class Bacteroidia; order Bacteroidales; family Prolixibacteraceae; genus Roseimarinus. The sequence goes on from JAFGGY010000210.1 coordinate 42,074, forward strand.
GTAGCCCATTTTACCCGATGAATAATTTCCGATAAAACGTACAGGGTCAATTTTTTCGTGAGTAGGGCCAGCGGTAATCAGAAAGATTTTACCGGCTAATTCTTTTTTTTTTCGAAAAAGTGCAGCACTTTGTCCACAATAAGTTCAGGTTCTTTCATTCGGCCTTTTCCGACCAAACCGCTGGCCAGTTCACCCGAGTCGGGTTCGATAATAATGTTGCCAAACGATTGAAGTTTTTGAATGTTCGCCTGATTAGCCGGATGCTTATACATATCCAAATCCATGGCTGGGGCAATCATCACGGGGCATTTCATCGACAGATAGGTGGTAATAAGCATATTGTCGGCAATGGCATTGGCCATTTTTCCCATAGTTGAAGCGGTAGCCGGGGCAATAAGCATTAAGTCGGCCCAGCGTCCTAAATCAACATGACTGTGCCATGTTCCGTCGTTTGAGCCAAAGAATGTACTAATAACAGGCTTACCCGATAAAGCCGACAAGGTTACCGGCGTGATGAATTCTTTTCCCGAAGGAGTTATTACCACCTGCACTTCGGCGCCTTCTTTTACTAGGGCACGTAAAAGCACAGCTGCCTTATAAGCAGCTATGCTTCCCGTTATTCCCAGTACAATATGTTTATCTTTTAATTTCACGCGGAGGTTTAAAATCCGGATTGACGGCCATCTTTACTCGGGTTGCGGTAATAAATTTTACCGTCGATAAATTCCTGAATGCTAATCAGAGTAGGTTTTGGCAATCGTTCGTAGAATTTTGAAATTTCAATTTGCTCGCGGTTTTCAAATATTTCTTCCAGATTATCTGTATAAGAAGCAAATTCAGCGAGTTTCTGATTCAACTCCTCCTTCAATTCCGAAGCAATCTGATTCGAACGTTTAGCTAAAATCATCACCGATTCGTAAACATTTCCGGTATCTTTGCTCAAATTCTGCACATTACGCGATACGGTGTTGTTAACTGCCTGTGTTTTTTTATAATCCATATTTACAATTGTTTTAATCCAACATCGAGGTATCCTCATCGTAACCCAAAAGGTCGGACACGTGTTCAAAATTTCTTCTCACTTCTCTAAAATGCTTACTATCAGAGAATTCATCCTCAAAATAAAAATATTCATCGCGGGCATCGATTAAACGCTCGCGTTTCTTATCTTCTACGCTGTTTACAGCCAAATCGTACTTGGCTTTAAACAGCAAATATCTTAAATCTTCGCGGTATTTGGTGTCGGGATAATCTTTTAAACTATTTTCCAACGAGATAACAGCAGCTTTGTAATAATCCATGTCGTAATACAAACGAGCATTCAAATACGATTTGTAAGCGATTTTCTCGTTCATTTCATCAATCAGAATATTTGCTTCATCAACCCTTTCGCCATACGGATACAAGTTAATATATAATTGTAGTGCATCGATGGCTTTACGGGTCATATTTTGGTCGAGTTTGGCAGTTGGCGATTCCTCGTAGTAACACTGTCCAACCATAAAGTAAGCTTCTTCAGCATGCCGGCTACGTGGGTACTGGTCAACTATGCTTTTAAAAAAATGGCCGGCTAAAACAAAATCGCGCTGTGCTAAAAGGCTTTTTGCATAATTAAAGTAAAGTTCGTCGCCACGCGATGTTCCTCTGAATACATAAACCAGATCCTGGAACAAGTAATTAGCATGAACATAATCACCTTCTTCGTAATATTCCAAAGCTTTCTTATATTTGTACTCGTAGTCGGTGCTTTTAACTACCATATTATAATCACTACAAGCGACCAAAAACAAGCTGACAACAAGTATATAAAACCAATTTTTTACCATATCCGAAAAATGTTTTGCAAAAGTAACCTTTTATCTTTAATAAAGAAAGCTGCAA